>JBDOKE010000177.1:0-14053 GCA_039833815.1 Methanobacteriota archaeon
CACGCGATCAGGAAGAAGCTGGAGGAGCTGGGGATCGAGGTGGACGAGGAGCAGCTGCGGGAGATCGTGCGCCGGGTGAAGGAGCTGGGGGACAAGGGCAAGCGGGTGACCGAGGAGGACCTGGAGGCGATCGCCCGGGACGTGGTGGGGGAGGTGCCCGAGTCCGAGGCGGCGGTTCGGCTGGAGGAGCTGGCCGTCATGACGGGGAACCGGGTCACGCCCACCTCCTCCGTGCGCGTGCGCCTGAGGGGTGAGGAGCGGAGCGCGGCCGCGACGGGCGTGGGGCCCGTGGACGCGGCCCTCCGGGCCCTCCGGGAGGCGATCGAGGAGCTGGGCGTGGACGTGGAGCTCCGGGAGTACCGGCTGGAGGCGGTCACCGGGGGCACCGACGCGCTGGCGGAGGTGGTCGTGAAGCTGGAGGATGAGGAGGGGAACGTGGTCACGGCCCGCGGAGCCTCCGAGGACATCGTGATGGCCAGCGTCCGGGCCTTCGTCAGCGGCGTGAACCGGCTGGTCCAGCGGCGGGAGGAGGGCTAGACCGGGGACTCCAGCCCCAACCGCTCCGCGACCTCCCGCACCGCCCGCACCGATCCCTCCGGCAGCCGCAGACCCTCCCGGAGCGCCCGCTCCCGGCGCCGGAACTCCGGCTCACCCGGCAGCAGCACCTCCTCCCCAGACTCCTTCACCTCCGCCACCAACCGCTCCAGCCGCTCGAAGTACTCGTGCTCGTCGACCAGCGCGGAGAGGTCCAGCGCCGCGAAGAGGTCGCCCTTGTTGCACGGGACCGTGGGGTCCGTCGTGCCCCGCACCTCCCGACCGGCCGCCGCCCCCACGGCCGGGCCCGCGAGCACCTCCAGCGCCAGCCCGAGCGCGTACCCCTTGTGGCCACCGAACGGGAGCAGGGCCCCCTCCAGCGCCCGCTCCGGGTCCGTGGTGGGCTCACCGTCCGGACCCACGGCCCAGCCCTCCGGGATCTCGCGCCCCTCCTTCCGCGCCTGCAGGATCTTCCCCCGAGAGACGCGGCTGGTGGCCATGTCCACGACGATGGGCGGGCCGTCCCGGCGCGGGAGCGCGATGGAGAGCGGGTTCGTTCCCAGCACGGCCCGGGAGCCCCCGTACGGGGCGACCGCCGGCTCGGTCCCGCAGGTGGCGAACCCCACCATCCCCCGCTCGGCGATCAGCGTCGTGTAGTACCCGGCGATCCCGTAGTGGGAGGCGTTCCGGACCGCCACCACCCCGATCCCGTGCTCCCGGGCCAGCTCCACGGCCTTCAGAGCGGCCCGACGCCCCACCACGTGTCCCAGCGAGTGGGCGGCGTCGTACACGAGGACGGCCCCGCGCCGCGAGACCCGCCTGAGGGTGGTCTCGGCGCGGATGGCGCCCCGCTCGAGGCCCTCAACGTACCCGGGGAGCCGCAGGACGCCGTGCGAATGGAAGCCGCGGAGGTCCCCCTCCACGATCGCCTCGGCCGCGATCTCTGCGTCCCGTCGTGGGACGCCCACGCTCGAGAGGGCCTCGGTCACGAAGGCCCGGAGCTCGCGCGGGTCGACCCTCAACGCTCCTCCTCCCGGAGCGCCCGGGTGAAGCGGACCTTGAGCTCCTCCGGGGTGAGGTCGATCAGCGGCACGTCCGCGTTGCCGGGTTCCACCTCCAGCCGGACCATTCGGGGCCCGCGGGCGTCGAGGGCCCGCTCCAGCGCGGCTCGGGCCCCCTCCGGATCGCTCGCCTCGTAGTACCGCAGCCCGTGCGCCCGGGCGACCCCCTCCCAGTCGATGAGGTGGGAGGGGGTGGGCTGGTCGCCGGTGGTCGCGTACGTGGAGTTGTCGACGAGGACGAGCGTGTAGTTCTCGGGGGACTCCTGCGCGATCGTGGGTAGGATACCCATGTTCATCATGAGGCCGCCGTCGCCCTCGACGGCGAGCACCTCGCGCTCCGTGGTCAGCGCGAGGCCGAGCCCGACGGAGCAGGACTGCCCCATCGCGCCGAGCAGGTAGAAGTTGAGCGGTCGGTCGTGCGCATGGTACAGCTCTCGGGCCGGGAAGCCGAGGTGGACGGTGACGATCGCGTCGTGTCGGTCCGCGACCTGGCCTACCACCCGTAGGGCTTCGATGCGGCGCATTCGGCGCCCCCCGGAGGAACATACTAAAGATGGTGGCCCGGCGGCGCCGGGTGGGGCGCGGATGAAGGCGTTCGAGCGGTCGATTCGGGTGCCGAGGGTGGACGGTGCCACGGTCATGCTGGACAAGGGGCTGACCCCGGAGTTCGTGCGCTCGTTCTTGAGGATGGCGGGGGAGTACGTGACCGGCGTGAAGATGGGTTGGGGCACGGCCCGGCTGATCGATCGGGAGATCGTGGCGGAGAAGGTGGAGCTGTACGCGGACGCGGGGCTGGACGTGTTCCCGGGCGGCACGCTGGCGGAGATCGCCGTGTCCCAGGGCACGTTCGAGGACTTCCTGAGCGAGCTGGACGAGCTGGGGTTCAACGCGGTCGAGATCTCGGACGGCATGATCCCGATGTCCATCGAGCGGAAGTGCGAGCTGATCGAGCTCGCGCGGGAGCACGGGTTCACGGTGTACGCGGAGGAGGGGAAGAAGCGGGACGAGGAGTACTCGGTCCTGTCCCCCGCGGACATGGTGGGTCGGATGGTGCGGTGCGTGGAGGCGGGCGCGGAGTACGTGATCGTGGAGGCGCGGGAGAGTGGGGAGCATGGGCCGATGGGGGCGGAGAAGCGGGAGCGGGTGCGGATCCTGTCGGAGATCGTGAAGGGCGTCGGGATCCGGCGCGTGATGTTCGAGGCGCCGGAGAAGGAGCAGCAGTTCGAGCTGATCGTGAAGTTCGGGCCGGAGGTGAACATCGCGAACGTCCCGCCGGAGGAGGTCATCCCGCTCGCGACGCTGCGGGCCGGGCTGCGGGCAGAGACGATGGGTCGCGTGGCGCTGGACGGGGAGTAACCTTGAGCGTGGACGAGCGGATCGTGGAGGCGCTGGAGCGGGCCGGCATCACCTTCGCCTGCTGGCTCCCCTGCTCCCTGCTGGACGGCGTGATCGAGCTGCTGGAGGAGCACCCGGACATCAAGACCGTGCGCGTGTCCCGGGAGGAGGAGGGCGTCGGGATCTGCGCGGGGGCGGCGCTGGCCGGGGAGAGGCCCGCGCTGGTCATGCAGAACTCGGGGCTCGGGAACGCGGTCAACGCCCTCTGCTCCCTCACCCTCACCTACCGGCTTCCGCTGCTGATGCTCATGAGCCACCGGGGCTACCTGCACGAGGACATCCCGGCGCAGGTGGGGATGGGGAAGGCCGCGCCCCGAATCCTGGAGGCGCTCAACCTGCACACCTACGTGGTGGAGCGGCCCGAGGACCTGGACGTGATCGAGGGTGCATGGCGGACGGCGGAGTCCGCCGGCGAGCCCGTGGGCGTGTTTCTGACGCCGCGCCTGTGGTCGTCAGAGTGAGTCGGTGAGCTCGTCGAACGCGTAGTAATTGACGTCGAAGTCGTTGTCCACGACGGCGACGACGAGATCGAACTCGGTACCCAGGAGGGACCGCATCCACCGAAGGACGTCCTCGGGCGTGAAGTCATCGGTCTCCTCGTGCAGCACCTTCACCGCGATCCGCTCGTCCTCTCCCCGGAAGGCGCGGAAGTCGGTGCCGAACCGGCGGCCCGGCTTGGGCTTCCAGCCGCGCTGCCGCAGGTCCGCGTAGACGGCGTACCGAATCAGGAACCGCGGGTCCTCCCGCAGGAACGCCTCGATCAGCCGGTCCAGCGTGAGCCGCTCCCCCTCCCTCTTGACCTCCAGGCGACCCACCTCGCAGAGGAACGTCGCCTCCTCGGGCCAGAGCCAGAGTCCCTCCCGGGACGGCTTGCCGTACATGGAGGAGTAGAGTCGATTCGCCTGGCGCCTGTCCCGGACCAGGACCTTCCCCTCCCGCAGCTCACCGGTCACCGTCATCGAGCACCACCCGCAGGACCGTGTCCCCCACCCGCACCTCGTCCCCCTCGAACACGAGCCACCAGGGGCGGGTCACCCGGCGCCCGTTGACCCGGACCCGGCCCCGCCTGATCAGCTCGCGGGCGCGCCGGCGGCTCTCCGCGACGCCCGACGCGACGAGGAACTGATCGAGCCTCAGGCCGCCGACGGGCGCCCTCAGCCCGGCTCCCCGCCCTCCTCCCGCTTGGGCACGCGCGGCTTCTTCACCTCGTAAATCGGCTTGCCGTCGATCGTCTCCGGCGCCAGCCAGTCGATCACCTTGTCGACGTCGTCCGGGTCCTTCGGGAAGATCTCCACGACGATCGGGCCCAGGGGGGACTCGCCGCCCTCCGAGAAGCTCACCGCGTTGGCGAACGCGGCCTGCTTGTTGAGGTGGAAGAGGATGGAGCCCTCCGCGGTCACGCCCTCCCGCAGCACGCGCCGGGCCGCGTCCAGGATCTCCTGCTCCCGCAGCCGCTCGTAGAGCCGTCCCAGGGAGAGTCGGGCCTGCGGGCCCCGGCACTCGAACTCGATCCGCTTGACGTCGCCCAGCCGCTCCTCCCCCACCTTCTCGAACAGGCTCAGGTCGAAGAGGTTCCCCAGCGCCTTCAGAACCTTCTCCTCGTCCTCAGTGGGGTACACGTACGTTGTCAGGACCACCCGGGAGATCATGCGGGTTCTCACCCCTCAGCAGGGAGCGTAGCACGGACCGGCACTTCTCCCGGAACTCTCCCAGGCTGATCCGCTCGTTCACGATCATCACGTCCGCCCGGGAGATCACCTCACCGATGCCGAACCCCAGCTCCCGCTCGTCCCGCTCCTCGAACTCCCGCCGTGTCTCCGGGTCGTCCTCGCGACCCCGCTCCCGCAGCCGCTCGTACCGCGTGTCCGGGGACGCGTGGATGGCCACGATGACGACGGACTCCTCCCCGAACCGGCTCTTGAAGTACTCAACCTCCTCCGGGTTCCGCACCCCGTCCACCACGACCACGCCCACCCGGCGCAGCTCCCGCTCCACCTCGTCCGCCACCAGCCGGGCCACCGCGTCCATGCCGCGCTCCTCCCGCAGCCGCCGCGCGGTCTCGCCCACGTCCAGGCCCAGGCGCCGCGCCTCCCGCCGCACCGCATCCCCCATCACGACCACCGGGACGCCCTCCTCGCGCGCCACCCGCACGAACTCACCCTTCCCGGCCCCGGGCATGCCGACCACGCAGATCAGCATCCCGCTCACCCCCTGGCTTTCCCCGACGGAATCCCGTATTTTAAGACTGGGAGGGCCCGCGCGCCCGGAGGAACCGGCGCAGCCGGCGCGAGTCCACCCGCTCCAGGAGCTCGGCGGCCAGCGACATGAGCTCCCGATCCACGGGGAACGGGTCCCCCGACTTGCACCCGAACGCGAGCGTGTACTCCGCCGGGTCCCGATAGTCGGGCCCCTCCCCGTGCACCACCTCCGCGATCAGGGCCAGGGCCCGCGTCAGGGAGGGTCCGACCCCGCGCGTTCTCAGGAGGTCCGTGAAATCCTCGGGATCCCGCTCGTACAGCCGCTCCAGCGCCCCGCGGTCCAGCCGGCGCGGCAGGCGGCGCAGGATCCCCTCCGGCACCTCCACCCCGCGGTTCGCGTCGAGGAACCGGTCCAGGGGTCCGCGGATCGCGGCCCGTACCCGCCGCCACTCGCGCAGAACCCGGTCCGGGCCCTCGGAGACCAGGTCCAGGATCGCCCGGCGGCACCCGGCCGGTCGGTCCCCCTGGAGGGAGAGCACGTCGGCGGGCGCGCTGGCGGCCACGGGGTGCCGCTCGGTGAAGCGCGCGGCCTCCCGCCAGCTCCAGTGGTACCGGCGGGCGGTGCGCGCCTCCGGGTTCATCCCCTGCTGGATCACGACCCAACGGCCCGACTCGTCGAAGGCGATCGTGTGATGGTAGAGCTCGTGCCCGTCCTGCAGGCAGACCGTGTCGGACTTGGCCGCGAGCCGGCTGGCGTCGATCAGGGGGTCGGGGTCCACGTCGAGCGTCTCGGCCCGCTCGCGGATGAGCTCCGGGGTGCGGAGTCCCAGCCGGCCCTTCCCACCGACGAGGGTGAGCCCGTGCTCCTCGGGGTCCAGGGCCTCGCGGAGGGCGGCGGTGACGACGGTCGTGCTGCCGGAGGTGTCCCGCTCGTACCCCAGGAGGCAGGCGAGGGACTGGAACCAGCGGGGGTCGGCGAGGCGGCGGAGGGCGCCCTCGGTCCCGTGCTCTTCGACGATGAGGCGGAAGAGCTCCCGGGAGAGGCGGACCATCTCGGGGAAGTGCCGGGGCGGTGGGCAGCGAACCAGCCGGAGGTCGGCGGCGCGGGGCAACGCCCTCGGCCCCATATCGTTACGATTTTCGTAACGGTTCCCGGTGGTGCCGGGGCCGGGATTTGAACCCGGGACCTCGGGGTATCCCAGGCCCGAGTCTCCCTCGCACCGGGTCATCGGGCCCTATGAGCCCCGCGCTCTACCAGGCTAAGCTGCCCCGGCCTCCCGCGGGCCGTCCGGTCGCCTTTTGTGGGTGGCTAAAAAAGGTTACGTGGGGTGCGCCGGGTTGGAGGCGCTGGTGACGCTGACCCCGGACGTTCGGCCGGAGGACACGGAGCGCGTGGCCCGGGAGATCGAGCGGCGGCTGGGGCTGCGGGCGCGTCCGGACCCGCTGAAGCCCGTGCGGCGGTTGCGGGTGGAGGTGGAGGGTCCGGAGGAGCTGGACGCCCTACGTCGGGAGTTTCCGGAGGTCTCGCGGGTGATCCTCGTGCGTGCGGAGGGGTCCTCCCCGGACCTGGAGGCGGTGGTGAAGCGGGCGCGGGAGGCGGTGCGGGGTCGGATCCGCCCGGACGAGACGTTCGCCGTGGACGCGCGGCGGCTGGACAAGACGCTGCCCTACACGTCCCGGGACCTCGCGCGGGCGGTGGGGGACGCGGTGCGGGAGGAGACGGGGGCCTCGGTGGACCTGGACAACCCGGACCGGTACGTGGACGTGCACGTGTCGGAGGAGGGGTTCCTGATCGGGGTGACCCCGGCGACGCTGCGGGAGCCGAGCCGGCGGTGGCTGCCGGCGGACGCGTTCCGGCACGTGTACGTCTGCTGCGAGCGACCGGCGCTGGAGTACGAGATCGCGGACCTGATCCGGGTGACGGCGGCGCTGGGGCTGGGCGGGCTGATCCTGGTGCGGCCGCGGGAGGCGAGCCTGGAGCGGGCGCGGGAGAAGGTGGGGGCGGCGTCCCTGGTGGACCTGCGGGTGGTGGAGGAGCTGGAGCGGGCGGTGGAGGGGTTCGACGTGGTGGTGGGACTGCACCCCACGGGGTCGGAGGGGGAGGAGCGGCTGGTGCGGCTGGCGCGGTCGGGGGAGCGGGTGTGCCTGCTCGTGGGCTCGGAGCGGGAAGGGCTCAGCCGGCGGGCGAAGCGGCTGGCGGACGCGCTGGTGCACCTGGGGCCGACGACGGCGGAGCCGATGCGGACGGCCAACGCCGTGGCGTACGCGGTCGGGGTGCTGGCGGGGGCCGCGATCGATTAATCCCGTCAGCCACCGCTCCCACTCTTCATCGGTCGCGCCTCGTAGACCCGGTTGACACATCATCCGGGGGCCGAGCGCGTGCTCGAGCGGGTCTTTCAGCGGGTGCACCGGGAGGGCCGAGGGGCGCTGATCGGGTACCTAACTTGCGGGTACCCGGGGCTGGAGGAGACGGTCGAGCTGGCCCGGGCGATGTGCCAGGGCGGGGTGGACATCCTGGAGCTCGGCGTGCCCTTCTCCGAGCCCATCGCGGACGGGCCGACGATTCAGCGGGCCGTGGACGAGGCGCTGCGGGCGGGGGTCACGCCCTGGGATTGCCTGGAGGTCGCGGAGGAGGTCGCCGACTTCGCGCCCGTGGTGCTCCTGTGCTACTACAACACGCTGCACGCGAACGGGATCCGGCGGTACCTGGAGGCGGCGGCGGAGGCGGGCGTGTCGGGGCTCCTCGTCGCGGACATGCCCGTGGAGGAGTCCGACGAGGTGTGGCGGGTGGCCCGGGACCTGTACCTCGACGTGATTTACCTCGTCGCCCCCTCCACGACCGAGGAGCGCCTCAAGAGGATCGGGGAGCGGGCCTCGGGCTTCGTGTACGTGATCTCCCGGTACGGGGTCACGGGGGCGCGGGAGGACCTGTCCGAGGGGACCCTCGAGCTGGTGCGCTGGGTCCGTGGCTACGTAGACGTGCCCATCGCCGTGGGCTTCGGGATCTCGAAGCGGTGGCACGTGCGGGAGGTCGTGGCGGCGGGTGCGGACGGGGCGATCGTGGGTTCCGCCTTCATCGACATCATTCACGAGTCGGGGGACCTGGAGGAGGCGAAGGAGGGCGTGAGGGAGCTCGCGGAGCGGCTGGCGGAGGGGGCGCGTGAGGGGTACGAGCGGCGCTCATCGGGTTAGGGCGCGTCGGATCGCGTCCTGCAGCAGCGAGGAGGATCGGCTGGCGGCCCGTTCGACCACCCGCTCCAGGTCCTCCTGCAGCACCTCGTCGGCGACCTCCAGCACCAGGTTCAGCGTCTCCTCGAGCTCGTCCGGGTCCGCCGGCGGGCTGAGGCTCGCCCGCGACATCTCCTCCTCCAGGTAATCCTCCAGCAGGCCGCAGGCGCGGTCGGACAGGGCGGGCACGAAGCGCTCCCGCAGCTCGGTATTGATCGTCTCGCGCACCGCGTCCTCGTCCACCTCCAGCCGCTCCGAGAGGTACACCTCGAACCACAGGTTCATCAGTCGGTTCAGGAGCCGCTCCCGGATCTCGTCCGTCGACACCATCCGGCGCTCGGCCATCGGGACCCGCCCCCTACTCCTCCAGCTTCAGGTGCTCCTCCAGGCGCTCCAGCAGGCGCTCGGAGCTCCGCTCGGCCACCATGCCCAGGATCCAGCGCGTGTCCTTCAGCGCCCGCTCCACCGAGCGGCACACGGCGTCGACCAGGAACCGGTACTCGTCCACGTCCACCCCCGCCTCGGAGAGTCGCTCCAGGTACCGGTCCCGGAAGTCCTCTCCGAGCCGCTCCAGCTCCTCGTGGATCGCCCGGGCCAGATCCCCGGGCTCCAGCTCCTCACGGACCCTGCTCATCAGCTCGGGCAGCAGCTCCCGAGCGGGCTCCGACACCGTCAACCCCCGCCCGTTCCCCGGGCCGCGACCGCATAAGTCGTTCGAAAGGAGGGCGTCGGGAAGTCCGCCTCCGCTCATCCCCGGCACCCCGGGTCGCCCAAGGCTGAACTCCCCATCCGCGCAAGACTTTTGACGGCGATAACGCCGGCGGTACCGGGGCCGGGCCCGCAGCTCAGTCCGGTTAGAGCGCGGGGCTCATAACCCCGTGGTCCCGGGTTCAAATCCCGGCGGGCCCACCGGGTGAATCGTTATAATAATCGTAACGATAGGCGCCGGGGCGTTAACCCGACGAGACCAGCGTGGGGACGGGGTAGAGAAGGGACACCGCCACCATGCTCGGCCAGTCCAGCCGGCCTCGACGGCCCCGCACGTAGAGCGTCAGCACGGCGATCGTGGGCACCACCAGGTACGCCAGGTCCCGGGTCGAGAGGCTCCAGCCCGTGAGCGTCAGGCCGATGGAGACCGGAAACGTGGCCTGGAACACCATGGCCCCCGTCACGTTCCCCAGGGCGAGGCGGTCCCGGCCCCTGGCGTACCAGATCACGCTGTTCACCTTCTCCGGCAGCTCCGTGGCCACCGGGGTGAGCAGGGAGGAGACGAGCAGCGGACTGAGCCCGAGGCTCAGGGACAGCTCCTCCACGCCCCGGGCGAACCCCTCCGCGCCGAGGACCATCAGGGCCACGGAGGCGGCGATGAGGAGGGTCGCCAGGGCGGCCGCCGCGGCGGGGTTCGCCACCCGCAGCGGGATGGACGGGGCCTCCGGTGGCGCACCCTCTCGAATCAGCCGCCGTAGGTAGCGCGCGTACAGGAGGAGCAGGGCGGCCGCGATCGCGTACCGTAGGATCCGGTGGTGGAACACGGTGGCGAGGAGAACGAGGGAGTAGGCGGCAAGGAAGTGCGGCGCGTCGAGCCGGAGCTGGTCGCACCGGACGTGGGGGTCGTCCCGGTGCCCGAGGGCGTGGGCGAGCGCGACGGTGAGCCCGCCCATCCCCATGGCCAGGGTGGAGAGCATGAGCGGGGCCCCGAGGATGGCGCCGATCGCCACCCCCTCCCGGCACCCCGTAACGATGGCGACGATGGGGACCAGGGTCTCCGGAAGGGCGGTGGCCACGGCTGCCACGAAGCTGCCCAGGAAGCCCGAGGGTAGCTTGAACCGGTACCCGAGCCACTCCACGGCGTTGGTGAACACCCAGGATCCGAGAAGAATCTCCGCCAGTCCCGCGAGCAGCTCCGTCGTCACGTCCAACTGGGGGTGCCCCTTCGGTGTCCCGTGAGACGATTAGGCTGAGCCGGTGCGGGCTCCGGGCGCCGCGGCACGAGCCCGTTCGTCGGTCCTACCTCGAGCGGCTGCGCCGCTTTCGGGACTATCAGGTAAGGGAGCTGTACGAGGCGGGCGTGCGTATAAGTGTGTTGGCGCGGCTGTTCGACCTCTCGGAGGGCGAGATACGGGAGATCCTGCTGCGACCTCCGAGGTGCGCTCGGTGCGGTCGGAGGCTCCGGCGGAACGCGCCGCTGTGCCCGGAGTGCGAGCGGACGCTAAGGGAGTCCGGGGAATGATCGGCGCGGTGCTGATCGGGGGGCGCGGACGGCGGATCGGGGGCGACAAGCCCTGGGTGAGGGTGGAGGGGAGGCCGCTGGTCGAGTGGGCGGTGCGGCTGCTGCGGCGGGTGGGGTGCGAGGAGGTCTACGCGGTTGCCCCCGTCCGGGACGCGCGCTGGGACGGTCCGGTCATCCGGGACGAGGGGGTGGGTCCCGCGGGCGGCGTGCGGGCCGTGCTGCGGGCGTTCGACGGGGAGCTCGTGTGCGTGACCGCCTGCGACGTGGCGTTCGACCCGGAGGCCTTCGCCCGGTGCGATCCGGTGCCCCGGCACGTTCGGGGCACGCTGTTCCCGATGCTCCTGCGGGCGGACGGTCGGGCGCCTCGGGCGCGGTCCGTGCGGGCGCTGCTGCGGCGGCTGGGCTCCACCGGCGTGGAGGTGCCGGCGGTGGACGCGGATCGTCCGGAGGATCTGCGGTCGTACCGGGCCCTGCTGCGACGGGTCATCGGGCGAAGTGCTCGCGGCGCTTGCGCTGGTACTCCTCGATGATGCGGACGAGCTCCTCGCGGCGCTCCTCCCGCTCCTCCTCGCGCCAGCGCTCCCGCACGCGCTCGATCGCCCGACGGAGCTCGTCCGACTCGACGAGGGCCAGCGTGCCGGCGCGCTTGACGGTCACGTCCCGCCCCTCCTCCAGCAGTGGGAGCTCCAGCTCCCGGAACGCGTCCCGGGCGGGGTCGGGCACGGTGGACTCGTCGGGCACGATCACGGCCTCGGGCCCGAGTTCCCGCAGCTCCCGCACGTTGGACTCGTTCATCCCGCTGGGGTCCCGCACGTAGAGGGCGAACACCGGGGGCGTCTCCAGGTCCGAAAGCGCCTCGTGGGAGGCCTTCTCCACCTCGATCACCGGGACGCCCCGCCCCGAGCGGAGGATGGCGTTGAGGCGCTCCGCCCGCCGCAGTCGGCGCTCCAGCTCTTGCCGTCGGGACTTCTCCCGGTTGAGCTCCCGGCGCAGGCGCTGGAGCTCCCGCTCCTTCGCCTCCAGCCGCCGCTCCACGCGCTCCTCCACGAGCTCGTCGATGCGCTCCTGCATCGACTCCAGCCGCTCCCGCAGCTCCCGGTTCTCCCGCTTGAGTCGCCTCACGAGCCGCTCCAGGTACCTCACCTCGCGCTCGTACTCCGCGAGCTTGCGCTCCTTCGCCTCCAGCTCCCGCTCCAGCGCGCGCACCCGGCGCCGGTACCGGTCCACCCGGGCCCGGTCCTCCCGGCGTCGGCGCTCGATCTCGCGCTCCTCACTCACGAGCTTGAGCGCGTCGGAGACCGGGAGGCCCTTGATCACGTACCCGGCCGCCTTGATCACGTCCCGCCGCTTGGCGTCCTCCGGCGCCCGCCGCTCCACCTTCTCGATCGTGGGCTTGACCAGCGTGTGGTACGCCTTGATCGCGGCCGCGAGCGCGTCCCGCTGGTGCGTATCCTTGGGCCGCACCCGCTCGTCCAGCTTGGCCAGGTGTCCCTTCACCAGCTCCCGCTTCTCGTCCACCGAAAGGCTCCGCCGGGGCCGGTACAGCTTGGCCCCCAGCGCCCGGGCCAACCGCTCCACGGCGGTGGGGACCGGTGAGACGTCCGTGGCCACGACCACCGGACGGCCCAGGGACTCCACCCGCTCCACGATCTCGCTGGGGGAGAGGTTCCGCGAGCTCTCCAGGTGGATGACCGACCCGTCGGCGTTGAGCACGGCGACCGCGGTCGTCGAGCCCGGGTCCACCCCCACCGTGAGCAGCTCCCGCCGGTGCGAGTCCCCGCGGAACGTGATCCGATCCTTCAGAACCGGCTCGATCTGCACCTTCACTTCCGAGGTGTCCACGCGGTCCACGAGGGGCTTGACCCGGTCGTAGCGCTCGTACACCACGAACTCGGCGGAGGCGTACCCGCCCTCCGCCCTCCGCACGTTCAGATCGTAGTCGATCCCCTCCCGCTCCAGCGCCGCGCGAAGCTCCCGGGTCGCGCGCTTGACCGCCGCGTGCAGGTTCCGGGCGTACCGGGACTGGCTGAAGCCACCCTGCCCGGGCCGGCGCGCCCGGCCGATCCGGATCCGGGTCTCGTCCTCCAGCACGAAGACCTCGGTGCCCACGCCCATCCGGGCCAGCCGGGCGCACGCCTCGGACTCCTCCTCCGGGCTCTTCGGATCCGGGGCGGGGAGCCCGTGCTCCCGGGCCAGCCGCTGGAGCGACCGCTGCTCCCCGGGCGCCCCCGTCACCTGCACCACGCGCAGGGTGGGGTGCGCCTTCACGAGCTCCCGCAGCTCCCCCAGCCCGTCCAGAAGCTCGTGCACGTCGTCCACGGCCAGCACGTCGGGCTCCAGGGACAGAAGCAGGTCCAGGAGGTCCCCACGGGACAGGCGCCGCTGCAGCACGACCTCATCGTCCTCGAGCACGGTGACCGCGTACTCGGGCGGGTCCTTCCGAACGAGGTCCACGCCGACGACGATCACGATCCCGCGCACCCGCGCGCGGGTTGTCGCGGGTGAAGGCGCGCTCACTTGAGAATAAGCTGTCGGGCGACCGAGTTCGCCAGGTGGTCGCCCGCGAGCTCCCGCACCACCTCCAAGCACGCGTCGACGGCGAACGCGGGCCCGCGGGTCGTGATCACCCGTCCGTCCCGCACCAGCCCCCGCTCCACCGGCTCCGCGCCCCTCGTTCGCAGCTCCGCCTCCAGGCCCGGGTAGGTCGTGGCCCGCCGCCCCTCCAGCACGCCCGCCTCCGCCAGCACCAGCGCGCCCGCGGACAGGCCCACGACCAGCCCCCGCTCGCGCACCGTCCGCACCAGCTCCAGGCACCTCCGGTAGCCCGAGAGCGTGGTGGGTGAGGTCCCGCCGGGGACGATGACTGCCTCGTAGCGCTCTCCGCTCGCCTCCCACACGGTGACGTCCACGTCGAGCCGGAGCCCGCCCGCGCCCTCCGCGCGCTCCTCCACCCCGACCAGCTCCCAGTTCAGCCCGCCTCGGGAGAGCACGCTGATCGCCGCGCCCAGCTCCAGCTCCTCGAACCCGTCGTCGACGAGGATCGCGATCAACCGGGGCTCCCCTCGAGAAGCAGCGCGGTCGGGCGGCCGGAGGGAGGGGAACGGCGGAACGCGGGAAAGAAACCGCGAGGGGGCGTCAGCGGCGGCCTCCTCGGCCCGTCTTCCGGGCCGCGATGTGGCCGACCTTCTGCCCGGGTGGAGCGCCGCGGGCGACGGTCGTGGGCTTGCCGGGGCTCTGGTGGTTACCGCCGCCGAACGGGTGGTCGACGGCGTTCATCGCTACGCCGCGGACCTTGGGCCACTTGCCGCCCTTCGAGCGCATGTGGTGGTACTTCTTCCCGGCCTTGACGAAGGGCTTCTCGCGCTTGCCGCCGCCCGCCATCACGCCGATGGTCGCGCGGCAGCGGG
>JBDOKE010000178.1:0-11801 GCA_039833815.1 Methanobacteriota archaeon
CTCCCTCGCCACGTCCCGCGAGTATTTAAACCCCTCCTTCGCCAGCTCCAGCGCCTCCTTCAGCGACTCGAGCGCACGACGCTCCCGCTCCGCCCTCCGAAGCCGCCTAACGTCCCTCCGCAACTCCTCCCGCCTCTTCTTCAGCTCCTCCAACCGCCCCTCGCACCGCTGGAGCTCGTTCTGAACCCGCTCGTAGTCCTCCCTGGCCCGCTCCCGCCGCTCCTCAATTTCCTCCAGTGACCCCCACCTGCTCACCAGCCTCTCCCGCTCCTCCTCCAGCTCCCTCAGCTTCTCCTCCAACTCCGACCGCCTCTCACGCAGCCTGCGGAGCTCGTCCCTGAGCTCCTTCGCCCGCTTCACCTCCTCCCTCAGTCGCTCGTACTCCCGGACGTCCCCCTGAACCTTCCTCAGCTCCTCATCCAACCGATCGTGCCGCTCCCTCAGCTCCTTGACCATCCGCTCCGCCTCGTCCACGTCCCCCGGGCGCTCACCCAACACCTTGCCCAGGCGGCGGAGCAGCCTCTGCCTCTCCTCACGTTTCTCCTCCAGCTCTCTCTCGCGCTGATCCAGTTCCCGAAGCCAACTCTCAACGGTCCTGACGACCTCACACGCCTTCCTAATCCGATCCAGGTCCCCGTTCAGCAGCGAGTAGGCCTTCAGTCCCTTGAGCCGCTCTACCTCCTTCAGCCGCTCCTCCAGCTCGCGAACCTGCTGCCTCAACTCCCCACGCCGATCCCGAGCCTGCTCGAGCCTATCCTCCACCCGGTCCCTCTTTTCCTTCAGCTCCCGCTCCCGCCTCCTCAGCCGCTCCAGCTCCTTCTCGACGCGCCGGAGCTCCTCCTCGGTCTCGTCACGCAGCCGCTCCGCCAGCTCGGGCGTCAGCCTCCGCAGGCAGACCGGGCACCTACCCTCCGCCTCACGCAGCTTCTCCAACCGCTCCTCCAGCTCACGACGCTCGGAGCGGAGCCTGGCCCGCTTCTCCCGAACCTCCTCAAGCGCGTCCCGCAATTCGTCCCGCTTGTTCTCCAACCGCCGGAGCTTCTCCTCCAGCTCCTCCAACTCTCCCACCAGCTCCTCCCGCCGCCCGCGGAGCTCATCCTCCCGCTCGAGCTCCCGGAGCCCCTGATCGAGCTCCCTCAGCTCGTCGCGCAGCTCCAGCAGTCGCCGGGGATCGACGCCCAGCTCCCTCCGAACTCCGTCCAGATTCTCCCGCAGCCGCTTCAGGTTCTCCTTCAACGACTCGATGCGGGTGGTGACCTCCCTCAGCTCACCTAGGAGGTCCTCGGCCCGGTCGAGCCGCTCTCCCAGCTTCCTTAACCGCTCCCGCAGCCCCCGCTCCCGCTCCACGGACTCCTTGAGCTCCCTCATCCGGCGCCGCTTCTCCCTCAGCTCCTTCAGCCGCTCCTCCAGGTCGTTGATGCGCTCCCAGTAGTGCCTCAGTTCCCTCTTTACCGAGTCGATCTCCCGCTCGATCTCGTTCAGCCGCTCGTACGCCCGCTCCAGCCGCTCCTTTTTCTTCCGGAGCTCGTCCACCAGGAGCCTGAGCTTCTCAACCTGCCGCTCCAGACTATCGATCTCGGACTCGACCCGCTTGAGCCGCCGCCGGGATCCCCGCAGCTCCTTCACGCGGTCCCGGGCGTGCTCCAGCTTGTCCTTCACGCGTCGGGCCAGCTCGTGGGCCTGCTCGCGGGCTTTCCGGTAGTCGGTCAACCCCAGGGTCCGGTCGATGAGCCGCTTCCGCTCCTCCGGACTTTCCTCCACCAGCCGGGCGATCTCACCCTGCCGGATGTACACCGCCTCGCGGAAGACGTCCCGGTCCACGCCGCCCAGGATCTCCGCGAGTTTTTGGTCGACGTCCTGGACCCGGTCCTTCGCGATCACCCTCCAGCCGTTCTTGTCCTCCACCAGGAGCCTCGGGTCCTGCTGTCCCTTGCCCCGGAGGAACCGGCGCTCGATCCGGTACCTTCGATCGCCCACGCGGAAGGTGACCCGCACCTCCGCTCGCTTCTCACCCTCCCGGATCAGCTCGTCGTAGCTGCGGAAGGAGTGGGCCTCCGGGAAGAGGGCCAGGCAGATGGCCTCGAGCACGGACGTCTTTCCGGCCCCGTTCGGGCCGACGAGCACGTTGATGCCCTCGGTGAACTCCAGCTCCGTGCGCTCGTGGGAGCGGAGGTTGAAGATCTCCACCCGCTCGATCAAGCTCGGGCTCCCCTCACAGGAACTGGTCGAGGGAGGACTGGCCACCGGGGCGGGTCGGCCGGGGTTTGGGCCTCCGGTCCCGCCGGTCGTCCTCGGGCTCGGAGCGCTCCCGCTCCGGCCTCTCCTCGGAGGTGTCCTCCTCGTCCTCCTCGGGCCCCTCTACGTCCTTCTTCTCCTCGTCCTCCCCCAGGAGCTCCCGCTTGAACTCCCGAATCAGGTCGTCGGGATCCAGCTGCTCGTCCTCGCGGATCGCCCGCAGTATCCGGCGCATGAGCTGCAGCACCAGGTCGTCGTCGACGTCGGGGTCCCGGAGTCGGGCCCGGCGGGCCCGGCGCAGGGCCCGCTCGAGGATCCGGTCCTCGGTGAGGTCCTCCGGTCGGTCCTCGCCCTCGGGCGCGTTCCCCTCCTTCCGTTCCCGGACGTCGACCAAGCACCGCTCGGCCCCGGCCCGCTCCGCGATCCGCTCGATCTCGTCCGGGCTTGCGCTCACGTCCACGGCGACGACCTTAACGACGGGGCCGCCGTAGTGGGTCCTCCGGTGGGCGCGTCGGACTTCCCGTTCCAGGCGCTCCCTCCAGCCGTCTCCGGAGACGCGGACGGTGGTGAGACCGCGGCTCCACTCGATCTCGACGAACTCGTGCTCCACCTCGCCGTCGGGGTGCGCCTCGAGGAGGTAGAAGCCGCGCCGGTCTTCGCTCGCCTCGGTGAACGTGATGGGTTCGGGGCTGCCGGGGTAGCAGGCGGGTCGGTCGTGGAGGGTGCGCTCCAGGCGCGGGGTGTGCACGTGTCCGAGGGCGTAGTAGTCGTACCCTTCGGGCAGGTACGTCTCCTCGATCACCTCGGACTCGGTCGGGATCGTGTCGGGGAGGGCGAGGTGCATCAGGGCGAGGTTCACGTCCGCCTCGGGGTCGGGTCGGAAGGTTCGTCGGATGCGCGGTGACTCGCGGATGAGGTCCCGTTTTGGCAGGTACTGGAGGCCGTGCACGCACGCGGTCGTGCCGTCGGCCTCGAGCCGGTGTTCGTGGGTGCGTTTCCCGCGCGAGTAGTAGAGGTGCCTGAGGAGGCCGGCGCGCTCGAGGACGCGGAGTGGGGAGACCGCGCCCTCCCGGCGGCGGACCTCGTGGTTGCCGGAGACGGCGAGGATCTCGACCCCGTCCTCGCGCAGTCGGGAGAGCTCTCGGACGGCGAGGTCGAGCGCTTCGGTCTTGGGTCGGGCGTGGTCGAAGAGGTCGCCGGCGATGAGGACCGCGTCGACGGAGCACTCCCGGACTCGGGCCATCAGTCGCTTGAAGGTTTCCATCACCGCCTCCTCGCGGGCCTTGAGGTTCATGAGGGCGTGTCCGAGGTGCACGTCGGCGAGGTGGGCGAGTCGCAAGGGTTAGAGCCCCAGGGTGGGGTCCTCCTGGGCGTGCTCCTCCCGCCAGCGCTTCAGCTCCTCGAGCACGTCCGGGGTCTCCCCGCCGTGCTTGGTGCGGCGGGGCCGGATGTCGACGAAGGCGGGGATGTTGATCGCGCTGCCGGTGATGAAGGCCGTGCCCGTGGGGAGACCCTTGATCCGCTCCAGAGCCTCCCGGGTGATGCCCTCGCCGCTCTTGCGGATGTTCTCGAGGTCGTCCGGGTTCGCGGTGCGGAGGATGATCATGGTGTTGCACTGGGAGAGGACGGTCGTGTCCACGCGGCCGGGGCGCTGGCTCACCACGCAGAGGCCGGCCATGAACTTCCGGCCCTCGCGGGCGAAGTCTCGGATGACGGAGAGGGAGGTCTTGGAGGTCGTGCGCTCCTCGCCCGCGGGCGCGAAGTTGTGGGCCTCCTCGAGGACGACGAACACGGGCGGGATCCGGTCCTTGCTGCGGAGGTCGAACAGTCGGCGGAGGAAGTGGGTGACCACGATCTGCTGGGCGCGGTCCGGGACGCCGCGGAGGTTGAGCACGAGCACCCGTTCCGGCCGGACGTGGCGCTCCAGGTCGGGCGACTCATCGGTCTTGAAGATCCCGTAGCGGAGTAGGGGACGAAGGTCCCGGACCGCGGCCCGGGCGGCCTGGTACTCGGCCATGTCGCCGGCCGCGCGGGCCCGCTCGGCGTGCCGCTCCAGGAGCTCGACCACGTCCTCCAGCGAGTACTTCCTGCCCTCCTCGTTCCGACGGCGTCGCAGCTCCTTCAGCACCTGGCCGAGCACGTTGGGGGCGGCCCGACGCTTGGCGAGCTCCGGGGCCAGCACCTCGAAGTCCTCCTGGCCGAGCTTCGTCGTGTCGATGGTGATCGGGTAGTCCCGGACCCCGTCCGAGCCCTCCGGGGCGAAGATGACGACGTCGTCCAGCCCCCTCGGCTCCAGCCCCCACCGCTCCAGCCGCTCCCGATCCGGGGACGGCTCGCGCAGGCTCGTGTACTCCCCGTGCGGGTCGATGACGACCACGGGGACGCCCCGCTCCACCACCTCCTCGATCAGGACGCCCACCGTGTAGCTCTTGCCGCTGCCCGTCATCCCCAGGACCGCGCAGTGCAGCGTGAGCAGCTCGTTCAGCCGCAGGAAGATGCGCGCCCGCGAGTCCTTCAGCCGGCCCACGTACAGCTCGCCGCTCGAGAACAGGTCCTCCAGCTCCGGCTCCGGGAGCTTGTACACCGGGTCCGTGGGGCGCGCGGGCATCCGGGGGTCCCGCAGCCGCCCGTCCTCGAGCGCCCCCACGACCTCCACCCGGGCCACCACCGTCCAGTCCAGGTTCGGCACGGGCCGCCCGCTCACCATCGAGGCCCGCGCGATCTCCCCCTTGATCCCCTCGTGCACGTCCCGGGCGACGTCCTCCACCCGGCCCAGCAGCTCCCGCCCGCCCGAGCCCGGCTCCCGCACGACCACGTAGTCGCCCACGCCCACGTCGCCCGCGTCCCGGCTAATCACGAACGTGAACTCCCGCACGGACGGGCTCTCGTACACGTACCCGACCACCTCGCGCCCGCTCAACCCGCTCGACCCCCGTGCCGGCGCTCGATCTCCCGGCGCACCTCCTCACTCGACATCGACCGCGGCCGCGACTCCCGCCGGAGCCGCCGGAACACGGTGAAGATCACGTCCAGCTCGCCCCGCGCGGCCAGCTCCTCCAGGATCCCCTCCTCCAGCCAGTCGATCAGCGACCGGGTCACCCTGGCGAACTCGTCCGCCATCACCAGGGGGAGCGGGATCCCGTACCCACCGTACTCCACCGACGTTCCCAGGACGACCGCGGCCGCCTCGTCCGGGTCCACGAACTCCGGAACCTCCACCCGCACCGGGGGCGAGTACTCCGTCGTCCGCACGTAAAACGTGCGCACCTCGTACCCCGTCGCGCGCTCGAACTCCCGCACGACCGGGTACTCCCGGGCCGGCACCCGAAACGCATGCGTCCGCTCCCCCACCCGCAGCACCGGCTCCCCGTCCAGCCGCCGCGAGAGCGCCACCGGATCGTTGAGCGTCTTCAGCGAGTCCAGCGACTCCCCCAGCTCCCCCTCCACGCTCCGCAGCAGGTGCCGCGCCTTACAGTCCTCCACCACCCCCAGCACCACCGTCCCCTCCCCCTCGCACACCTCCAGCAACCGCCGCCGCGCGCGCAGCAGCTTCCCCCAGTAGTCCCGCCGGTTCGGGCTGTCCTCGTTCGCCCCCTTCAGATCGTGGTGCGGCACGAGCGGCCCGTCCAGCATGACCACCTCACCGCGCTCCGCCGCCCGCGTCGCCACGTCCGACTCCAGCTTCACCCGCCGCGCCGCCACCCGCACCTGCGGCGCTCGCGTGCGCGACAGCGTCCCGAAGTCCCAGGAGGAGAGCACATCCTCCTCCGACCACGCCGCCGCCCGCGTCACGTAGAGGACCACGCCCTGGTACTCCCGCATCCCCTCCCCACCGTCCACCCCGAACGTTGCGCTCAGATCCGGCGTCCGCGGCCGCACCCGCCGCTTCCGCTCGTGCACGTACTCCAGGACCCGCCGCAGCCGGGAGTTTCGTTCGGGCGAGATCCGCCGGCTGACCCGAACCACCTCCTCCGCCAGCTCACCGCGGCGCCGGGACAGATCCTCCAGTATCCGCCCGTACTCACGCCCACGCCGCACCTCAAAGCGCTCCAGGAACCGCTCCAAATCCAAGGAGAGGTACCTCCCCCGACCCGCCCCCCGCACCCGCGGATAACTGCCTTGCGGGAACCGAAACGTTACGATCTTCGTAACGATTCCGGCTGGCGCCCCGGCCGGGATTTGAACCCGGGTCCCGGGCTCGACAGGCCCGGATGATAGACCGGGCTACACCGCCGGGGCGCTCCCATTCCCGCGCCCTCAATAAACCAGACTATAAACTTTTCCCCTACCGACCCACACGCTCCACCACCACCGTCAACCGCCCATCGGAACCACCGACCGAGACCCGGTACGTTCCCCACCATCCCCTCACCGGATTCCCCACCTCCTCCACGCTCCGCGGTCGCCCACGCACCGCCACGTACACATGGAACAGCACGTTCCGCCGCAGCAGCTCGAGCACCGCGCCCTTGTTGATCCCCTCGTACTCCAGCCGGAACTCCACCCGATCCTGACCCACCTTAACGTCCCGCACCCGCAGCTCACCCGAGATCTCCGTGCCACGATACTCGATCCCCGCCGCCACCTCGTCGCACGTCTTCTCCACCGCGTCCTCCGCCGCCTTCCGCACGCAGAACCACTCGTACTCCGGACCCAGGTACCCGGCCGCGACGACCCCCACGAGCCCCACCACCGCGATCGAGAGGAGCGCGAACTCGATCGACACCTGTCCCCTCACGGTTACCATCCCCCGGGCGGCCCCGGTATCCCTCCACCACCGGACGACCCGGGCGGCCCCGACCACGGCGGCGACGGCTGCGGCTCGGGCGGTGGGATCACGTAGAACGCGAAGGCGAACGGCCGGCCCGAGGTCGAGCGCCACCACCCACGCTCCGGCCACTCGTCCACCGGCCGGATAACGCCCCGTAGGTAGGCCTCCGGATCGATCATCACCACGCCCGGCCGCAGGTAGCCCGGCTGGTACCGACCCACGACCACGGGCACGCTCACCACCACGGACACCCGACGGTGCCAGCGGCCCCCCAGCTGCAGGATCACCTCGATCCGCCCGATCGTCACGTCCCCGAGGGACGCCACCTCCCGCACCCGCAGCTTCAGGTAGTACTCGTCGTCCCCGATCTTGCTCGGCAGCGGGAGCCGGTTGGCCGTGGCCTGCCAGTCCGGCAGCCAGTTGATCGTACCCGCCACGGCCCCCGCCACGTAGCTCGCGATCCGGTGCGCCTCGGCCAGCTCCGACAAGTCCGCCACGGTGATCACGGTGCTCAGAAGGGAGCTGAAGAAGTACGAGCCCAGCACCAGGAGTACCAGCAGTAACAGGGAGAACTCCAGCGTGATCTGGCCGCGATCAGGCGTTACGCACGACCACGGTCTTGACGCCGTCGCGCTCATGAACCTCGATCACCACCCGTCCCGGCACCCTCACGTTGCCCGTGTCGAAGGTGACGCCAAAGCCCGAGAAGAACTTGGCCCGCCCCTCCACCCCGTGCCCGAACACGACCACCTCGTACTCATCCTGCACCGTCGGCCCCTCCACCCGCACCGAGTACCTGCGCTCCCCGGAGCCGGACCGCCCGCGGATGTACACCTTGAAGACCGTTCCATCGTCGCACTCGGCCGCCTTTTCCAGCACGTCCGCCAGCTGCTCCGCCATCGACTTGGCCTCCAGGGCCGCCTCGCCCCGCTCCGCACCCCCCAGGCCCGACCACACGTAAGAAAGGACCGCCCCAAGCACGCCCACGCACACCAGCAGGATCAGCCCGTACTCGACCGTTACTTGACCCCTCCGAGGAGAATTAATAAGCATCAGCGCGCCCCCGCCCGCGGGGGTACTCCACGTGCCCCTCGAACGCGGTCAGGTCTTCACTCTAGACGCGATGGTCGCCCTATTATTAGCTTTGGTAGCCGTTTCCGCAATGCTCAACTACGTTCACTTCGCCCGCCCGCCCACCTACACGGGCCAGGTGAAGGTCTCCGCGACCGCCGTCACCCAGCCCATCAAGTGGGGCTGGGTGGCCACGGCCGCGTTCAAGGGCGAGCTCCCGCACCTCGAGGTCCAGGAGGTGCCGATCGGCCGGGACAAGTGGAGCATCCACGGGAACAACTGGTCCGCCCACGTGGACATCCGCATCCCTCCCAAGAAGCGGGTCGTGATGGCCATCCTGGTCCTCATGGTCGGTGACAACCACATCGCGGACGCGTTCGACCCCAAGAAGCGCGACCTCGGCGTGTTCGTGACCGTCAACGGGGACCGGCGCCGCGTCTTCCCCACCGTCCCGATCGACTGGAAGGGCAACGTGGGGTGGATCTCGTACGACTCCCGCTTCCCCACCGCGGGCAACGGCCGCATCTGGGAGAAGACCATCATCGACCTCACCGTGGACCCCTGGGGGAACCCGCTGCTCGCCAAGTGCACCGACGACGACCGGATCAGCCTGGACATCAAGCTCCGCTTCCGGGGCGTGACCTCCAACCCGCAGGGCGGCTCCTATTACCACAAGTCGCGCGTGATCCTGGTCCTCGCCCCGAAGCAGTTCGACGTGGCCGTCCGCACGTGGCTGCCGAAGGACGACCAGACGGGCCCCACCCCGGCCAACCGGGACGGCAACCCGGTGCATGGGTCCCTGGCGCGCAACTTCGACGAGGCGAACGACGGTAGGCACCCCGTGACGAACTTCGCGGACTGGTACGGGAAGGATCTCGACGACGACCCCAACAACGTCACCGTCAAGGACCTGGTGAACAAGATCGGCCCCACGCCCCGTCAATGGTCGTGGGAGAGCTTCTGGGTCTACACCCAGCGGTGGTACGCGTACTACTGGTACGGGACGCCGGGCACCGGCGACGCGCAGCGGGCCGACACCAGGGTGGACCCGTACGATCCCAACGGTGACGGGATCGACGGGATCCTCCTGCGGGCCACCGGGGACCACGTGGACCGGAGTTACCGGCTGTTCGCCGCGTACGTCATGATGCCGCGAACGTTCTCGTCCATCGTGACCGCGGACGCGCCCCGCCTCGCCCTGACCCGGGACACCTCCAGCTTCAGCGCCCCACCCGAGTTCGTCGTGCACGCCGGCTTCCACGACCCCACCTACATCGACGCGTACTTCCTGAAGGACCCGACCAGCGGGCTGGGCGCCGACTGCCGGCTCAGGGTGCCGATCCGCGGATGGGTGTGGGCGGGCCGGTGGCTCGGACAGAAGGACATTTGGAACTTCACGCCGGACATGGCCAGGTACCGGTGGTTCCCGTACGAGGCCCGGGGCATGTGCGAGGTCTTCGAGGCCTCGAACTCGTGGTACCGGAACTACATCGGCTCCCCGCCCGACTACCCGCTCGGGGCGTCCGGGTACAGCCACCTGATCGTGATCGACCCGCACGCGCCGTGGAAGCCGGGCGAGGGTAAAACGGTGGAGGACGTCCTGCGCACGCACGACGCGCTCCGCGCGTACCTGCTGCTCCCCAACCGCTCGCCCGGACCGCACATCTACGCCGGCCAATTCAACTACATCACGGACGGTAAGCTCGGTCCCCCGTTCCTGCGGTACCCGGGCGGGTTCGCGGTCCAGGGAGGGCCGCAGCCACGGCTGGTCTCGATCTGGATCAAGGCCCCAGGATGGCTCTACCAGTGGAACTCGTGGACGGACAGCGTTCGGGTGACGCGGTTCGGCTTCGCCAACACGCGGTTCAGGAACGTTCCGGGTGACGGCCGGTGGGATACCATCGACCTCCCGTTCGAGATCCGGAAGCCGCCGGGGATGCCCGCCTACATCCAGTTCTGGGGCGTGCAGGACGTCTACCTGTTCGGTAACATGGACGAGGATCCGGACCGCTTCCGGGTCTTCGTGGACGGGCGGCGGGTGTGGCCGGACGAGTGGGTGCCGCCGACCATCCTGAACCTGAAGGCGCTCTCCGGGGGCGAGGTGCTGAGTCCCGGGCGGCACACGGTGCGGATTCGGGAGTACGAGCAGCCCTCACCGGAGTCCGTGGAGATGGGCCCCTACAGCGTCCTGGTCCTCTATCGGGGCCTGATCTACGTGGTGATCTCGACGCTGGAGCCGACGAAGCGGGACGCGGTGAACAAGGCCCGGGACACGCTGGTCAACATCCTCCACCAGCTGGGCATTCACGACCAGAAGTTCATCAAGGAGAACTCCCGGATCACCGCGGCGCCCGCCCGAGGGTACGGGAAGGCGCACCGGTTCAAGCTCGTGCTCCGGGGACCGCACCCGCCGGACGCGATGAAGCGGCTCGCCACGCGCGTTCTGTCCCAGATGCAGTCCTCCGGCATCCTGAGCTACATCGCCATGTGCGAGGAGCAGGGCCGGCCGTTCGATCGGCGGGCCATCAAGGGGTTCCTGGAGAGCGTGCTGTGGGGCGACGTGCGCTACGAGCTCTACATGGACGACAAGCTGATCCTCAGCGGTCCGTGAGCGCGCTCACCACTCCGACGGTCTCCACAGTCGGAAGATGGTCCGTCCGTGGGCCACCATGCTTACCTTGGAGTTCGGGAGCAGGAACCACCGGGCGAGCTCGGCGCCGGGCAGCGCGAACCCGTGCGGGTTCCGGTCGGTGGCCAGCCGCAGCCCGAGTGGGTCGAGCAGCTCGTTGATGCGCCGGACCGTGTAGTCGTCGGCGTTGAACGCGTACATGCTGTAGAGGTTCAGCGGCTCCCAGTACTGATCGCGCGCGACGTCCACGTACCGCCACATTGCGCCGCGAAGGGGCCAGGAGCGCGAGGCCAGCGCGCCTATCCACGCCATCCAGTCCACGGTCCCGTTCGCCCCCGAGCGCTGCCAGGGGATCCTCACGTACCGGACGGGGAGCATGGGAAGAAGCGTCTCCATGCCGCAGTTGCTGAGCCGCACGGCCGCGCAGGCGGACCGGTACCCGTCCACGGACAGGACCGTGTTCGCGTCCGGAAGCACGTACAGGATCCCGGCCGCCCGCTCGACCAGGTTCGGGGGCCGGCCCAGCTCGTAGTTGTGCCGGACGGGGAAGTAGGGGAGAATGATCCAGGGCGGGTTGTTCGGGTCGACGCCGGGCGTGAGGTCGTTCTCGTCCCACGGGAGCATCTTGCCGGCCACGGACAGCGTGTGGGCCAGCCGCATCGCGTCCTCCGGGTTCTCGCTGTTACCCCAGCCCTCGCCGTTGTTCCACGCCAGGTACGCGCGGTAGAAGCGGATGAGGTCCGACTGGGTAACCGTCCGCCCGCCCAGCGTGCCGAACGCGCCGGCCGCGGTCTGGTAGTATCCGATGACCAGCTGCGGCTTGAACCGGATGGGGGCGTCGGAGCCCCACCGAGTTCGGGCCACGTAGTACGCCCAGAGGGGGAGCGGATCCAGCAGGGGCCGCTGCTGGCCCGGGGCGTAGCCCTGCAGGGAGACGGCCACGGTCGTCCGGCCCAGGTCCATGTAGAGCAGCTCCCACCGGGGCGCCTGCACGACGAGCGTGATCTGCACGTGCACGTAGAGCGTGAAGGGGTCGTCCGAGCTCGGCACGATCGCCATCCGACTCGGGTCGTTCGGGTCCGAGGGGACGTACCT
>JBDOKE010000179.1:0-4619 GCA_039833815.1 Methanobacteriota archaeon
GAACTCCGCGCGGAGTGCCCGATCGGGGGCGGCGAGGGTTGACGCGTCACGTGGCGATCGGCTTCCTGATCATGCCCCAAGACCGCGCGTTCTTCCGCAGGCCCGAGCCGTTCAGGGCCGCGGCCGAATCGGTGGTGGAGTCGGAGGGACCCAAACCCTGGACCGTGGCCGGCTGCGTGCGCAACGCGCTCCTGAGGACCGCTGACGGCGACCTACGCGAGGTCCTCGAGTACCCGCGGAAGCTCGCCCGGTCGACCCCGCCCGAGTCGATCGGGGACGCCCTGGAGGAAACGGCCCTCTTCCTAGGAACCTGGGTCGTCGAGGTGCGACCCGAGACGCCCGACCGAATCGAGCGCGTCTGGTGGCCGCGCCCCGCTCATCTGGTGAAGTACGAGCCAGAGGGCGAGGAAGAGGAGGAGATCGACCTGCTAAGGGTTGAGGAGGTCGGAGGCGCGGCGATCGCGCACTCGCACCACGACACTATTCACACCCGCCGATACGGGTTCAGGACGCCAAAGCCCCCGAGACCCGGCTCGGACGTCGAAGCGCCCGGCCGGTACGTCGACGCGGAAACGGTGCCGCAGATCTTGGCGGGAAGGGCGCCGAAGGACGTGAACGCGGCGGAGGCCGGAGAGCTCCTGCACCCCGAGCTCCACGTCGGCGTCAAGCTGACCCGGACCAAGACTGTGGAAGAGGGCCACCTATACGCCACCAGGTTCCTCCGACCGGGTCAGTCCCATGAGGACGTGAGGACCCTAGTCGGGTTCCTCACCGTCCTGATCGTGCCCGAGGACGCCTGGGACGAGGGTGTCCTGAGGGACCTCCCCTCACCCGACGGCCGGCTCGGCCGCGGGCGGCACGCGTGGGTGATCCCGCTCCGCGCGCGAGAGTGGATGGACGGCGTTTTCCCCGAGGTGGGGGAGCCGGAAGGGAATCTCCCCGGCCTGTACCTCGAGACTCCGACCCCGTTCCCGACCGGCAACGCCCGCTCCTCCGCCCCGGAAAGCCGCCTGAGGGCCGAGGCCGTTCTCGTCCGGCCCGGGAGCCAGGAAGGTCGTACCCTCACAGTCGAGCTCGAGCCCACGGAGCTGGACTCCGAGGTCCTAGCCGACCGAGTGCCCGGAACCCGCCGCGTGTCGACGTGGTCCGGCAAGCACGCCTCCCCCGACCACCTCGCCGCGGTCGAGGGCTCCGTCCTCGCGCTCAAGGACCTCAAGATCAATCCCGGCACGCCCCTGTTCCTGTTCCCCACGACAAAGGGAGAGGATGAGGGTCTGCTCGCCTCTCGGCTCGCCTTCCACCTATCCGGCGTGGGCACGGCCTACGTCCTGAGCCTCCCGGGGGCCGCGCGATGACGGACGCCCACCCGTACCTCCTCGTGTGCCGAACGCCGACGCGGGCGGGCGCGGGCCAGCGAGCGACCGACGTTATCGACCTCCCACTGCAGCGCGAGGCCCACACGAACCTGCCCGTGATCTACGGCTCCACGCTGAAGGGCGCTCTCCGCCACGCGACGCTCCGAAAGCTCTCCGAGGAGCTCGGTGAGGCCACCGCCGGAGACCTCACCAACGCCATCTTCGGCGACGAACCGGGCACCGAGGAGCCCTCCCCGGGCGTCATCGCCCTCAGCGACGCCACCCTCCTCGCCATGCCCGTCGGGTGCGAGCCCGGCTTCCTGGCCTGGGTGACCTCCCCGTACCAGCTCGGCAGGCTGTACGAGACGCTGAAGCTAATCGGCGGCCCGGAGGATCTCAAAGGACTCCGCGACGCCGCGAGGGAGGTCCTGGACGAGTACGAGGGACTGCAGAAGGTTAAGGCCCTCGCGCCCGACGGCGACGCGCTCCTCCTCGACGGGACCCGGGTGAAGGTGAAGGCCAGCGACGCCGTCGAGGAGCTCGCCGAGAGGCTCTCAGAGACGGCCTTCGAGGGCGCCCCTGAGCCCCACTTCCAGCGGTACGTGAGGGAGCGGCTCGTGGTCCTGAACGACGACGTGTTCAGGAACCTCGTCAACTCGTGCACGGAGCGCGTCGTCCGCGTTCAGCTCGACGAGAACAAGACCGTGAAAGAGGGTCCCTGGTACGAGGAGCGCGTACCCGAGGGGACCGTCTTCTTCGGGATCCTGAACGTTCGGTACGGCACCACGCCGCCCCAGACCGGCGTCGAGACAGAGAAAGTGCTCTTCGACGGCTGGAGCCCAGAGGACGTGCCCGAGGGTGACGATCAGAAGCTGGAGGCCCTGAAGGAGGCCGCCGAGAAGCTCGAGGCCGGCGTGTTCCGGACCATCGCCGACGACGAGAACGATCACCACCTCGACCTCCGGTTCCAGATCGGCGGCAGTGAGACCGTCGGCTTCGGCCTTGTCCGTCTCAGGTTAATCACCTAGCATCGGGGTGGCGGGCATGACCGCAACCCCCTTCCGGTGGGCCCTCGAGTGCGTGAAGAACCTCGAGGAGCTCGCGGAGAGGGGCACGATCGAAGCCGACGACCCACTAGAGACGTACTACAAGCGCGCCACGAGGGCCGCGATCATGGTGTCCGAGGAGGGCCTCCCCATAACCCTCGCCTTCCTGGCCTCCCGCGGCTCCAAGGACCCCGGCACCCTCCTCGCCTACCACCTCGCCGCGTACATCAACCACGTGGTGCTCCCCGAGGAAGAACCGGACTGGCCGGAGCTCCGGCGAGAGTGCTTCGACCTACCCGACGACGCGGAGGAGCTGAGGGAGCGCGTCCGGGACGAGGTCAGAGAGGCCCTAACCGAGCTGGCCAGGCGGGAGGGCCCCCACGAGATGCCCAACATCGAGTCGCAGGTTCTCGACCTCCTCAACACGGTCAAGCGCGTGGCCGAGGGCTGGCACAAGATCGCCAAGTTCGGCGGCGACTGAGGCCCTACCCCCTCCTAAGAATCTCCACCAGGGCGTCGATCAGCGGGAGCGTCAGCTCCTCCAGGTGCCTCCGGCACACCTCCACGAGCCCCCGGTGAACCTCCCCGTCATAATCGACCGGATCACCGTGCTGCAGCTTGTTCCTGATCCTCCGGATCGGAGGATCGTCCAGCACGAGCTTAGCCGGGTCGTCGGTCCCGGAGAACCGCCGAAGCAGCTCATCCTCGACCACGTCCCTGAAGCGCCTGCCAAGCTCCCGCTTGAAGGGCAGCCCGCCACCCACTAGAGATTTCAGAATCTCCCCGCTCTCGCTCCATCCCACCCACACCGGGCCCTCGCCCGACCCCGCCACATCCACCTCGAGCTCCTCGAGAATCTCCCGCTCGGCGGCCCGCGCCTCCCGAAGACCCTCGAACGGGTCGAAGAACTTGGAGTACAGCTCGTCCAGGGTCGCAGCAGCCAGCTTCTTCAGCCCCTTCAGCTCCTCCTCCGAACGCCCACTCGCACGCGCCCGCTTGTAGGCACCCTCGCTCACGAACGGCTCGACGAGCTTCGCGAGAACCCGCAGCAGCAAGTGCGTCTCATTCATCAGGCTCGCAACCTCCGCCACCCTACCCCGGTCCAGCATGTAGCTGCAGTACCTCCGCAGGAACTCACCCACCAGGCGCAGCCGCCTCACCACCTCCTCCCGCTCCTCCCCACTCAGCGGACCCCCAGGCTCAACCACCTCACGCACCGGCCGCTCCGGGACCCGCTCCGACCCCAGGAACGCCTCCCGGAGCTCCCCCCACACGAACTCCACCAGCGCGTCACCGGAGACGGACCCCTCACGAGCGAACACGTGCACAGGGCCCGGAGAGGACGCCCGCTCCACCCGCGCGAACTCCCGGAGCTCGTCCACCCAACCCCCGGCCCCCCTGCCCATCGCGTCGAGCGCGCCCTCAATCACGTCCACCCATCTCGGGGAAGGATCCGCCAAGTACCGAGCCGTCGCGTCCCGAGCCAGCCAGGCCAGCACGGCGTCGGTCACGTCCGCCACGAGCCACCGTCCACCCTCGACAACGCCCTTAACCTCGTGCCCCGAGATACCGTAAGCGAACGCCACACGCTCCCAGAGCTTCCCACCCCCCGCCGAACCGTGCCGGAAGACCAGCGCTTGAAGCGCGGGCACGAGCCCCAGCGCCGAGGCGAACGGCATCACCCGAGCCCCGTGCGTCAGATCGAAGAGCACGCGATCCCCCTCCCGCAGGAGCTCCAACGCCTCCGCGCACACCTGATTCACCAGCGTCCCCGGCTCCGACAACCGCGCCCCCGTACGCTCCTCGACACCGTAACCCAGCTCCTCGAGCGGCCCCCGCACCTTCTTCTCGTACTCCTCACGCTCCCCGCCCCGCCCGATGATCTCCGTTGAGACCACCACGGCCTTTCCGGGCTCGACGTCAGCCTCCTCGTGCAGCACCTCCAGGAGCGCCACGGTGCCCAGCTCCCGCGCCGAACCCTCCACCACCTCCACCTCCCGATTCTCCACCGTCCACACCTCCGTGTCCGACGGCTCGGCGCCGAGCCGCCTCAGCAGCGACGCCTGAATCAACCACGGCTCGACCTTGCCCTCCCTCTCACCCGGCTTCTCGTACCCAGAAACACTGCCGATCGTGATGAGAACGTGCAGCTTCACCGAGGACCCCCCCCCCCCCCCCCCCCCGGCCCCCCCCGGCCCCCCCCCCCCCCCCCCCCCCC
>JBDOKE010000180.1:0-2002 GCA_039833815.1 Methanobacteriota archaeon
GCTGCCCATCGACCTCGCGCTGGCGACGCTCGAGCGCTGGCTGCACGAAACGCTCAGGCCCCTCGCCGAGAGATCAGCTCCCTGGGACCGGTCGGCCCGCTCCTGACGGCCGTTGCCTACTACGTGCCCGTCGGGCTGCTCGAGGAATCCCTTGGGAGGATCCTCTTGCCACTTCTCGTCCGGCCGCTGCCGAAGCTCGCCCTACCGGTGGTGGGTCTCCCGGCCCCCGCGACCGGCGTGGAGGACTGGTCGGAGGAGCTCTCGGAGCGCGCCCTCCACTGCGCCGTGGCTCCCGTGGTGGACACGATCGCGGTGCACCGGGTCGCCAAGCTCACGGGCTCGCCGGAGGTCGCCGCGCTTGTCCACGCGCTCCTCGACACGCTCTGGCACGACCGGGACCGGTGGCTTGATCCGGGCTACTGGCTCGCGTTCCCGATCACGATCGTCCCGCCCGCGACCGAGGAGTTCTGGCCGCTGGCCGCCCTCCTTTACGGCCTGGTGAACGCGGGAATCCTACCGGTACATGGAATGGTGCACGCGCTCGTCGCCGTCCTCCTCTCCTGGGCGCTGCTGGGGGCGCCATAGGGGGTCTTACCGGCTGCGCTTTGCGCCGCCCAAAGCTGTCAGCGCTAGAACTTCAGAGGGGGGAGCGGTGGAGGCGCGGTCCTCAATCCGGGCTTAATCCCCCACTAGCGCAGTCCTATCGGCCCGCTGATCGTTCGGGATCCAGATTCCGTCTGCCAGGTCGGATGCTGCCCTCACCCTGCTCGAGACGACGTACGCGTACGCGGCGGCTGCGGCTAGCTCCACGACGCCGCCCGCCAGCGGGCCCCCGGTCACGGCGGCGGCCAGCGCGGCGCACGCGCCCGCGGCGAACGCCAGCCGCGCGCACGTTCCCCTCCATTAGGGTGATCGCGAACCTCTCCGGGTCTAGGAGGCACGCCGACGCGGTCTGAACGGCGGGGACCACGGACACCCAGGCCGCAATTACGGCGACCGGGAGCGCGTACGTCCTCGCGGCGAGCGGGGGCCAGGAGGCACCGAAGGCCCGTGGCCGCCCCCATTCCCGCGAGCGTCAGCACGGACCTCAGCAGCTCGTCGTCCACGGTGGAGAGCACGCGGCGCGCCAGGAGCCAGTACAGGCAGGCGAACAGCGCGAGCCACGGCAGCACGGAGACCAGGCCGATGCCCGCGTCGCGGAGCGCCGGGTAGATCCCCGGTCCCGGCACGCGTCCGAGGTCCTTCACCGCGACCTTCGCGTCCCCATCACCAGGACGGAACTGGCCTGGGCGACCAGCACACGGCGAACGCCCACCAGCATCACCGCAGGCGCCAGCGGCACGGAGAGGGCCACCCACCTCGGGCGGTCCTCCCGGCTCAGGTCGTGGGCGTACTCGTCGGACTCCAGCGGCTCCTTCCACTTGGAGAGCAGCCTGCGGTAGACGGTCTCGGCCTGCTCGACGGGTAGCTCCAGCCCGAGCCACGGCCAGCGGAGGAGCACGCGCCCGTCCCGGCGCTCGGCGAGCGGCGGGCGTCCCGCGATCCGCAACAGCTCCGTCAGGTACCTGACCAACCGGTCGGTCTCGCCGTCCCTGGCGGCGAGGAGCGCCTTGAGGCCCAGTACAGCCGCTTGTCGCGGACCGGTAGCACGACCCGCTTGAGATCCTTAACCAGGACGAGCCGTCCCTCCCGGATCGAATCAGAAGTCCTCGGCCCCCGCTTCGGGCGGGCCTTCAGGTCGACGACGTCCTCGGGGCGGACGCGGCAGGTCGTGCCGCGCTCGCGGACGACCACGCACTCCGGGGTGAGCTTCACCCAGGTGGAGGACCCGGGAACGGGGCGGATGGGTTCAACCGACCGGGCTCCCCCGCGGCCGCCGGCGGCGCGTCGCCCAGCTCCCAGCTTGTCGGTAACAAAATCGAGGGCTGTCCGGCCGGTTGCGGTTCTCAGCACCCCTGAGCGCGCCGGGCGGTACCGGCTTTATTTCCGTCCTGATGCAATC
>JBDOKE010000180.1:2012-2804 GCA_039833815.1 Methanobacteriota archaeon
GCTTCCGGGCATCACCCTCTTCGATTCGGAGAGGGTACCGGGGCGTGGCAGCGCCGCTCTGACGCGCTAACGACCGGTCCCTCGCTCCGGCTCCACGCCAGGGAAACTGCTCCTTACGCTAAAGAAACGGGATGTCGTTAGAAGAAGCGCGTTATTTTCCGTCCCAACGCCCCGCCCGCGGTCCGTCCCCGGCCTCCACGGCGGCCGCCCCTCCGAGTTTAGCGGCTCGATCCGACGGGGCCACCGCGGGACTAAGAATGTGAGCCGAGCTCTCGAGCCAGTTCCTCCGCCCTCTTCACCACCATCGGCATGCATCCGCGGTCCCTGAGATACACTCGCACAACCCGAATCCTCCGCTTACCCTCCAAGCCGCCGCCGACCTCCGCCGTGACCACTTCAGCCCCTTTGATTAAGCGTCGTGGAATCTCCTCTTCCCGCCTGAGGAACCCGTAATCTCGCACGATCACCAGTCGGTCCGGCTCCACCCGCACGTGGCTGCACGCCACGTACACCGGGGCCGGCAACGGGCCAAGGACCAGCATGAGCACCGCCGCTCCGATGTACCAGTTGGTCATCGTGCCTAGCACGACCAGCGTGGTGACGGCCGCCGACACCACGGCGGCCATCACCGCGATCCGGTACAATCGGATCCGATCGGGGTCTACGACTCCTCCGTAGAACCGGTAGCACCTACCGCTCAATTCTGAAGCCCCACACCTCCTGGATCGTCTTAGCGAACCCTTCGGGGTCCAGCACCCGGAGCTTGACCTCCCGCCCGTCCACTAGCTCCAG
>JBDOKE010000181.1:0-1641 GCA_039833815.1 Methanobacteriota archaeon
CCCCCTCACGCCCGCTCCCTTCTTCCCGCCAATCGTTACGAACCTCGTAACGACCGTCGCCCGGGCCTAGGCGCCCCGCACACTCCACCACCACGCGAGCGCGAGCACCATCAACGCCAGCGCCACCAGGGCCGCCAGCAGCGCCATCTTCGGTGAGCTGCCCACCACCACCGGTACCGGGCCGATCAGAATCACCCCTCCCCACTCACCCCGCCCCGAGGCACTCTTAACCACCGCCAGCAGGACCGCCGCCAGGAGCAACAACGTGCCGAGCAGCGTGAGCACCACGCCCACCCGCGCGAGGTCCTCCGGCCTCACCACGCCCAACCACCCCCCGGGGGATGCGGGTTGAAGGCGATCGACGCGTACGTGAGGAACCTGGACCGGCTCATGCTCGTCACGCTCGCGTTCACCGCCGCGTGCACGGGGGCCCTGGTGACCGTCGGGATCAAGCTCGGGGTGGACCTTAAGGGTGGCACCATGCTGGTGCTGAAGTCCAACCAGGACCCGGACACGCTCGCGCGACAGGCGTCGCGGGTCCTCGGCGTCCCCGACGTGCAGGCGGTCCGCTCCTCCCAGGGCACGATCCTGCTGCAGGTGCCCAAGTACCTGTCCGCGGGCGACGCCTCGCGGCTGGAGCGCGCCCTCCACGTCAAGATCGAGTCGATGCAGACCGTCGGACCCGCCCTCGGCCGGGCCTTCTGGCGGAGCGTGCGGATCGCGGTCCCGCTCGCCATCGTCGCCGTCGCGGCGATCGTCTTCGCGATCTTCCGACGGCCGCTGCTGAGCGCGACCGTCCTGGCGGCCCTGGCCCTCGACCTGGTCGACGCCCTGGGCCTCATGTCGCTCACGGGCATCCCGCTGACGCTCGCCAGCTTCGCCGGACTGCTCATGATCATCGGCTACGCGGTGGACAGCAACATCCTCCTCTCCATGTACACGGTCAAGCGCCGCCGGGCCCGCACGGTGGAGGCGTCCATCCGGGAATCCTTCAAGACGGGCATGACCATGACGCTGACCACGTCCGCGGCCGCCGGGGCGCTGTTCCTGCTCTCCGCCTCGGAGGCGATCTTCGAGATCGCGGCCGTGGTCGTGTTCGGCCTGCTCGCCGACGTGCTCAACACGTGGGTGTTCAACGCCTGGGTGATCAAAGAGAAGATCGCGGGGCGGTGAGGTTGAGCCTAAGATGGTTGAGGGAGCGCTGGCGCCTGATCGTCATCGCCCTCGTCTGGGTCGCCTCCATCACCTCGCTCGCCGTGAAGGGACTGAACCTGGGGCTGGAGCTGAAGGGAGGCACGATGGTCATCGCCCGCACGGACCACCCGCTCAGCAAGAAGGAGATGGATCAGACCGTCTCGGTCCTGCAGAACCGACTCTCCACGTTCGGGTTCAAGGGGATCAAGGTCCAGCCGGTGGGTCGGAGCCACATCATCGTGATGATGCCCGGAACGCCCCCGAAGGAGGCGGTGGAGCTCATCACCCGGCCCGGCAAGTTCGAGGCTAAGTACAAGGGTAAGACGGTGCTGACGGGTCAGGACATCGAGTCCGTTGAGTCCTACCGGATTCAACGCGTCGAGGGCGGGTACGAGTGGGAGGTTCCCTTCCGGCTGACCCCGGAGGGAGCGAGGAAGTTCGCCGAGG
>JBDOKE010000182.1:0-1678 GCA_039833815.1 Methanobacteriota archaeon
TGCTGGAGCTGTACCCGCCGGACGAGGTGGAGGATCGCGAGCTCGTGGCCCGGGTGGACGAGCTCCTGGGCCGCCTGGAGGGGACGAGCCTGGGCGAGTTCTGCGCGCGGGTGGAGGTGGTGGGAGGGAGCCGGAAGGCGGCGGTCGTGGAGGACGTCTGCGAGTCCTTGGGGCTCGAGGTCGAGGAGGTCGCGTGCATCGGGGACAGCATCACGGACGTGGAGATGCTGCGCGCGGTCCGGGAGGGCGGGGGGCTCGCCGTGTCCTTCAACGGGAACGAGTACTGCATTCCGGAGGCGGACGTGGCCGTGGCCGCCCCGTCCCTGATCGCGATCCTACCCATCCTGGAGACCTTCTTCGAGCACGGGAAGGAGGAGTCCCTGGAGGTTGCTTTCGAGCTGGAGGGGCGGGAGGTGAACCCGGGCGTCGAGGCGGAGGTCCTGGTCGTGGAGGAGGCGACGGAGGAGGAGCTGGAGGAGTTCATCGAGCGGTCCAAGCGGATGCGGGAGCGGGTGCGCGGCGAGGCCGGGAAGCTGGGCTGATCACCCGGCCTCGGAGTACCGGCGGGCCAGCTCGGCGTGGTGCCTCGCCAGGCGGGCCCGGAACTCCCGCAGGTTCAGTGGCTTGGGCCGGTGCTCCTCCATCACGATGGCCCGATCCGCGGCGGCCGTGAAGTCGTCCAGCACGCCCGTCGCCGCGACGATCGTGACGCCGCGCGACGTGATCTCGTCCTTCACCTCCACCAGCGTCCGGATCCCCTCCAGCCGGCGCGTTAGAACCCCAGGCACGAGCAGGTTCACGGCCGCCTTGTCCTCGTCGATGAACAGGATCCTCGCCCCCTCCTCCACCGCCCGCTGGATCTCCGCGGCCATCTTTATCGAGCCGCTGGCCAGACCGCGCACGTTCTCCGGCGTGCCCTCGTACCCCGGGGGCAGCTCCCGGAAGAACAGGCTGACGTCCTCCCCCCGCATCCGCTTGATCCCCGCCTCCGCCCGCGCCGTCCGACGGACCGTGATCACGTACTCCCGCCCGTCCCCGGGCGCGTGATCGTCCTTCCCCGACTCGATCGCGTTGACCAGCGTCGTCTTCCCCTGCGCGTTCGCCCCAGCGATCGCGAACATCTCCCCCTCGTAGATGGGCAGGAACCGGCGTCGCTCCCCCGTCCACGGTAGCTTCAGCTCCAGCGGTACCAGCCCCGCCTCCTCGTCCTCCGGCACTTCGAACGGGATGTGCGGATCCGGCTTCGGGCCCGCGATCCGGTAGTGCCGTCGCACGTCCGTGAACCGCCGGGCGGGGCGCGTGCCCTCCCCGATCAGCGCGACTACCCGGCGCCCCTCGTGCGTCAGCTCGCCCTCCTCCATCCGCTCCCGCAGCTCCCGCTGATCCAGCACGACGCGGCACGTCCGCAGGATCTCCCGACGGGGCACGGACCGCACAACGTCCCGCAGCGCGTCCAGGGCCGCGAAAACCCCGTCCAGCACGCGCTCGTCGCTCCAGTCCGGGGGGAAGAGAAGCTTCACCGAGAGCAAGACCTCGCGGGATTCTCGAAGGACCCGGTTGGACTCCCCCGGCATCCACAGGGGCGGCGTCCGGAACCCGTGCAGCCGGACGACGGTGCACGGCTCGGTGAGCTTCCGCGCCTTCTTGTAGTCGATCAGCCGGCCCGAGAGCGGGTACA
>JBDOKE010000183.1:0-4426 GCA_039833815.1 Methanobacteriota archaeon
CCGTTGTCACCCTGACCGGCCCCGACCAGGCGGCCGTCCACGCTCATCACCTCAAAGCGTCCCGGCGGTATGAACGACTCCGGATCGAGTCCCTCCAGCGTCTCCCGGACGGTTCGCTCGACGTCATTGGGGTTCGGGGTCACGGTCAGGTACAGGGCCGCCGCGCAGAGGCTGTTGTACACGTTGTGCAGGCCCGGAAGCGGGAGCCGGTAGGAGACGCTCCCCTCCAGCCTCTCCCCCGTTACCACGTTGGTCACCCTGTACTCGACTCGAACCTTCCACCGCTCGGGCCCGCCCTTGAGCTGGACGACGCGCACGTGTGGGTCCGGTCGGGAGAACCCGCACTCGGGGCACGCGTAGCGGCCCTTGTGGTTGAAGTAGCGGCGCTCGTACTCGAGCTCGGCGCCGCAGGCCGGGCACTCGAGCTCCTCCGTGGGTGCCGTCAGGTCGCGGACGTCGGCGTCCAGGCCGTAGAAGGTGTACGTCACGGGGTCCCCGCGCTTCTCCTCCCGAATGTAGGCGACTCGGGGGTCGTCGGCGTTGAGGACCAGGGCACCGTCCCGTAGTGGTCGGGCGAGGAGGCGCTTGGCCTCGAAGTACGCGCCGAACGGGTCCTCCTTGTCCGCGTTCTCCCGGTAGTGCTCCTTGGAGATGGTCGTGTACGCGATGGCGATGGGGTTCACGGTCTCGCACACGACGTCCGGGATCCCGTACTCGCGGCTGCGGATGCCGTACTCGGTGACCACGAGGTCCGAGGAGCGGCCGCGCAGGAGGCCCGTGGCGACGGCGTTGATCGTGTTGCTGTCGTAGTTGCAGGTGGTGTCCACGTCGCGGGACAGGAGGCGGCAGGCCAGGCGCGTGGTGGTGGTCTTCCCGTTCGTGCCGGTGATGAGGACGACGCCGTACCTGGGTCGACGGGCCAGTCGGCGGACGGCCCGAAGCCCGCCGAGCTTGATCGTGAGCCAGCCCGGGAAGCTGCGTCCCATGCCGGGACCGAACTTGACCAGGTGCAGGGCCAGCCTGCCCGCGAGTTCCGCCACCGCCGTCCTCAACCTTTTCATCCCCTTCCTCGGGCACCGTGCGGCTGGGGGAGGCTCGATGAGAAGGGCGGTCGTGCTGGCCACGATCGCGCTCGCCCTGGTTCAGGGGGCGGCCGGCGTCACCGTTACGGTAGCGATGTGGGCGGGAGAGGGAGCCTCGGAGAACTGCGTGGAGCGCTCCCTGGAGGCCATTGATTACTGGAACCAATCCCCGGACGGGGCTCGGTTCTTCATCAACGTCATCCCTTATTACTCGAGTGCCGACTGGCGGTACGTGCTCGAGACGGGCCGGGATCCGCTGACCGGGCAGCGGATCGACGTGATCTACGTGCCGGGCGGATTCCACCCGGAGTGGCACTGGGACTTTGACTGGGTCAACGCGCTCTACCGCGCGCAGATCGACCTGGGGCTCGGGTACGTGGGCGTCTGTGCGGGCGCCTACCTACACGCCGGGGTCACGAGCCGGGGTGGTATCGGGGAGGACGTGTTCGTGGACGGGGTGACGGCCATCGACGGGAACCGTGGTGAGGGCGAGGTACCGGTGCTGCTGTACGAGAACCCGCTGACCCCTCCGAGCACGTGGGGGCGAGTGTTTCAGTACGCGTACGCCAACGGGCCGGGGCTGGGCCCGGAGAGCGGCTCGGTGATCGTGTCCGATCGGGAGTGGTACGAGTGCGTCTCGCTCGACGGGAGGGAGGTCAAGGTGGTGGTGCGGGGGGTCGGTCAGTACCTCAGCACGGTGGAGGGATGGGCGATCGTCCTGGGCCGGTACTACCTGAGGAGCGGGAGCGAGTGGGTGCCCAAGGGCCGATTCGTGCTCTTCGGGGTTCACCCTGAGCTCACCGACCGAGTCGGGGCGTGGAAGTTCCTCGCGAGGTCGCTGATCTGGGCGGCCGGATACGAGCCGCTCGAGCGCGTCAGTACCGGGGTGAGCAGTGGGGGTGCGGGTGGGTTGCCAGTGATAGCACCCATACCAGTGCCGCGTTCACGGCGGACTCCACGAGCGTCCTGATCGCGACGCCCGCGATCCCGGCGTGGCCGAAGAAGGAGGCGGCGGGCGGGGCCAGGAACTGGGCGTGAATCCGCAGCAGCGAGACCGCGCGGCCCAGCGACAGTGAGAGGGCCGCATCCCACCAGTCCAGCCGCCCCGCGTCCACGAGCTCCGCGCCGATCACCGCGCCCACCGAGACGTTGGCCAGGCACCCGAGGATCACTAGGGACGACGCGGGCGGGAGGTGGAACCAGGAGACCAGCGGGGCCAGGTGGAGTACCAGCGGGTCGAGCAGCCGGCTCCGCTCGCACCAGTGGAACAGTAGGATGACGGCCACCACCGGCGGTCCGACCCGTAGGAACACCCGGTTGGCGGTCCTCACGGGCTCCCTCACGAGCCGGAGCCCCTCAACGGGCCCCAGCCCGTCGCCCCGGGTTCGGCGCGACGCCCGGCCGATCAGCGTGGTGATCAGCGCGGAGGTCGTGGAAACGGCCACGAGAACCGGACAGGCCGGACCCACCAGCGGGGCCACCACGGGGAGATAGAACTGGACGGCGGCGGCGATCGACGATGGGAACGCCATCAGCAGGAGGAGCGCTACGACGTCCCGAACCCCCTGAACCGCGTCGCGCGCCGCGTACATGGCCACGGAGGAGCTCAGCACGGAGAGCACGGCGGCTCGGCCCATCCGGTCCTCTCCCAGGAGCGGTCGCAGGGGCCGGACCATCGCCCGGACGCACCGCGGCCGCGATCCGACCACGGAGGCCAGCAGGATCCCCACGTACATGGACGCTAGCGCTTCCGCAAGCCTCCACCACTTCACTCGTTCACCTCCCTACCGCCCGAAGCACCTCCGTGATCACGTCCCCCGCCTCCTCTCCCCCGGAGAGCAAGGACAGCTGTCTCCAAATGCGTTGGGCCCTCCTGGCCAGCGTCTCCACCCCACTGACCGTGGTTAGCACCTCGATCTCGCACGTCGAGCGGGTCCTGCGGATCAGCACGTTCCCCCGGGACTCCAGGGCGTAGCCGCCCCGGTCGGGCTCGGCCCGGAACTTGAGCACCGCGTCCCTCCCCTTCACCACCGCCACCAGCTCGCGGTCCCGGGGGACCGTTCGGCCCACGTCCACGACCGACGAGAGGAACCGACCCACCGGCTTTCGAACCTTGAGCTCCGGGAGGATCACCGAGACCGCCGCCACCGCGTCCTCGCTGATTCGGCCCCTGGTGGACACGTAGGCGGACTCCGGTCGCACCCGTATTCTGGTGTTAGAGGAGGAGACCTTGAGCATCTCGGCCGGTCGATCGAAGAGCACGCTGATCTCCTCTGAGGGCTGTAGCAGGGAAAGTCGGTCGCGCAGCGATCGCTCGAGGTCTTTGGGCCCGACCACTTTCAGGCTCACCGGCACCGTCACTCCCCCGAAAACGTTATATTCGCAGGGGCCCGGGTGACCGACGGCCCCGGGTGAGGCCGCGGCAGCTCAGTAGGTAGAGCGCGGGACTGTTAATCCCGTGGCCCCCGGTTCAAGTCCGGGCCGCGGCGCCAACGCCAAATCGTTATGATGTTCGTAACGATTGCGGCCGGGGGATGATGATCATGCAAGCCGCGGACGGGTGAAGAGTACTCCCGCCCCTGACCCTCGGCAAACGCTCCCATCCTCATTCTCGCCGCACGATCGGACAGGGTGAAGCTCGTCATCGGGAGCCCGGTTTCCGGGGGTGTGGCGCGGCCGCGGCATCCGGCGGCTCATCGCGACGGGTCTAGGCCCGTGCGCTCCCCGCCGGCTACCTCGTCCCGCGCCGTTTTCAGCCTGCCAGGGGGCCGATCATCCCGACCGGTCTCCCCGTCGTGAGCTCATCACGAGCCCAGGATCTCGCGGGCCTTGCGACGGGCGATGGCCCGATACCGGCGGATCCGGCGGAGTCGCTCCCGCTCCCGTCGCTCTCGCCTCAGCCGGCGGACCTCACGGCCCAGCCGGCGGCACGCGTGCTGCACCGCTTTTTTAACTTCCTCCCGGACGAGTTCGCTCCCGATCTCCTGCTTGGAGGGCCCGCTGAAGGGGACGAACGGGGAGTTCACGTTCGCCAGTATCAGGAGCCTCTCCTCGTCCAGGTCGTAGCGCTGGTAGTCCACGTCCTCCACGCCCTGGGTGATCGAGCAGCCGCCGGAGCGGAACATCAGCGGGGCCCGGTTCGCGTACCTCCACAGGTCTCCCCGGCCCTCCTCCACGAGCCCCACCGCCACCTCCACCTGCAGCACGTTGTCGCGGGTGGTGACGGGGTCCCGGGACACGGCGGAGACCAGTCGGCACCCTTCGGCCCGCACCGCGGCCTCGAGCGCGTCCTCGCCGATGGGCGAGAGCACGTTGGATGGTGGGCGCATGAACCGCATCCTCCG
>JBDOKE010000184.1:0-3946 GCA_039833815.1 Methanobacteriota archaeon
CAGCGGCAGCTTCCACGGGTCCGGGACGCGCCGAGCGAGCTCCTCCGCGATGTCGTCGACGCTCTCATCCCTCCGAACATCGAACCGGCGGTGCTCCAGCACCACCCCCTCCGAGCGGAAACTCTCAGGCGCGAGCGCCGCCCCGTCGGGCTCCGGCGCCTCGACACCGATCCAGCCCAGCACGTAAGGGCAGGTGAGCCAGACGAGCGGCGTCTCTCCGCCACCCTCCAGCGCGACGGGTGCGGGGACGGCCACGGGCAGAAGGTCCCCGAACGCCACCGCGCCCCTGGTGGCCTCCTCTCCTCCCTCGCCGAAGAGAGTCCGCACGGCCCGCTCCCGTCGCTCCCCGGCGTCCTTACCCAGCTCCTCCAGGATTACGTCCACCAGGGCGTCAGAGCGCTTCAGCTCGGCCTCAACGTGGGCCCGGAGTGTCCCCTTCACCGAGCTTCCGGGGACGTAAGGGACCCGAGTGTGCCGACGCCGGATCAGTGGGAGGTCGACCGCGCCGGGTCGCTGGCCCACACCTACCCGCGTTGGAGTCACCGTGAGCGCCCAAAGCCGATTCGCCAACACGGGGTCACCCCTGGGTCACCTTCACCCGGTTCGCGGTAACCTCGATCCGGTACCGCTCGAGGCCGCGGAACCTCTCCAGCACCCTGTCGAGCGCGTCTTCGACCTCCTTCCAATCACCCTCGCCAACCTCGATGATCCGACCTTTCTCAAAGCGCAGCTTTTTGGGCTTCAGCAGCAGCGCGGAGACGACGAGACGGCCTACGTTAACGGACCTAAGCTCCACCGGCGTAACGGAGAGGAGGAGTGGAGATCTCAGCAGCCACCCACGATCCTCTTCCTTCTGATCCTTTTCCTTTTCCTTCTGATCCTTTTCCTCCGGGCTCGAGCCCAGCAGCCACCGGAGCTCCACGCCAGCGTCCGAGATTTTACTCCTCTTGAGGCTTCCCTGCCGAGCACTCTTTAGCGCCCGGCCCAAGTCGTCCAGGAGCTTGCCGACGTGCCCGCGCCACTCGAACACCCACAGGGTAGCGCGGTTGAAGTTCGGGAACGACTCCACGGGCCCGGAGGCGCCGCTCGAGTCCTTCGCGATGATCCTGCGGAGACCATTCAGACACCCTTCAAGCCTCCCGAGGAAGTCATCGACACCTTTCACCCGGGTGGAATCTTCGCCGATTCGGACCTCGAAGCAGCCGAAGGCGCGCCTGAACCGGCGACCGTACCCACCGATCAGGGAGAGCAGCTCCAGGGAGCGCCGCGCGACCTCGAGCGCGTTCTCCCGGAGTCCGGCCAGCTCGAGCTCAAAGGTTGCACCGGCCCGGATCACGAGCGGCTGCGGTTGGTGGTACAGGTACAGGGCCGGGCATAGGTAGCACCGGTTGGTGACCCGGAGCCGGCCGTTCTCGTCGACCTCGATGGGTCGTCCCCGCTTCCTCGCGCATCGGCCGCCCACCTCAACGTCCTCTGTATCAACGCTCTTCCGCAACCTCACCGAGACCGGGGAAGGCCGGATACCCTCCTCCTCAAGCGGCCTGCCGCCCCAGAATCCGGTCTCGACCCGGCGGAGCTCCTCCCCGTCGAGGAAAGAGGCGGCAACCGTTCGGAACGCCCAGCGGAGCTGACCTCGGAGCTCTGGGGGCCGCGGGAGAGGACCGTTCCGGTCGTGCTCCTCCTGCGAGGTGATCGCGGGCGTAATGAAGGTACACTCGGCGGTCAACGTCTCCAACCGCGGCCCCGGTCCCCGGCCCAAGGATAGCCTTTAAAAAGTTAACCTAAGGCAGAGTCGGTGGAGCGAGGGGTGGGAGGTGGGTGCCGAAGCTGGTCACCGTGCGCCTGCGGCCGTCCGGTGGCATCAAGGAGTGGCTCCGGGGCCGTAAGCTGGCAGATTCCCAAGCCGCCAGCTGGCTGTTGGGGTACCTGGTTTACCGCGTGTGCGAGAGGCTGTGCGAGGAGCTGAACGTCGAGGAGGTGCTCCGACCCAACCTGCCCCGGGATCACCCGTTCGAGAAGAAGCCGGGCGACTTGAAACCATGGGAAGCGCGCGGGTGCGTGATGCCAGACGCGGTTGAGCTCGTCGTGGACGGTGACGTGGACGTCGAGGAGGTGGCCCGCACCGTCAGAGAGGTCGTGGAGAGGGTGCTGGAGGACCTCCTGGGGCGTGGTCGAGAGTCCCCCTGGGAGCGCCGCGATGACCTGTACGAGCCGCTCAAGGGGTGGTGGGAGCGCGTCCTCGAGACCGACGGCGTGTCCCCTCCGGAGATTGAGCTCCCGACCGGCCTGATTCAGACCTCCGTGGCCGTCGTGGACCTGGAGGACCCGGAGGACGGGGAGGCGTACCGGGAGGCCGTCCGCCGCGTCGCGAGCCTCCTAGCCACCCGGACTGAGGTCATGGATGCTAAAGGGTCCGAGGGTCAGCCCTGCAGCGTCTGCGGCAAGTACCCGATCGTGGGCCGAGACAACCTATGGGAGGAGCTATCGGAACGGCTCCCTCCACAGCTCCTAAAGGAGTGGAGCGCCGGTGTCGAGCGCCTCTGTCCCGCGTGCCTACTCAAGCGCTACTTCGGGATGCGCGTGCTGCGCTTCTGGTACCCGGTTGGGAGCGGCGAGGGAGGCGGGGTCGACGGGGTCTCCTGGATCCCCTCCACGGCCGAGGTCGCGATCACTCCGGTCAAGATCGAAATGCTGAGGAGGCGGGAGGACCTCGGTGACGACTTTCGGGAAGCCGCCCGCGAGTTCCTGAGGCGAGTACTACCGGAACAGCTACGGCAGCTCGCCCGCTACCTGAGGTGCGTCGGGGAGAGCGACCGTGCGGAAAAGCTCGAGGAAGCCGCTGAGGGGCTGGAGGACGGTCGCCTCGCGCCTGAAGACCTTCCGGACGAGGTTGCGAGGGAGCTCCTGCGGCGAACCCCGAAGGCGCCTCGGCTGGATGAGGAGCTGGGCGAGGAGCTGCGGGACGCCGACGATACCCTACTCAAGGCCCTCCTCTGCGTGGAGGGCAAGTTCTGGTACGATCCCAAGGCCCCGAGGGAGCTGCGAGAGCTCCTCAGGGCCGCCGACCTCGAGGACTATTACACCCCTCACTTCGCCCTCCTGAAGCTGGACGGCGACCGCATGGGTGAGCTCTTCTCGCGGGATCCAAGCACGACCAAGCGGGCGTCCCGGGCTACGATAGAGTTCGGTCTGGAGGCGATGAGGATCGTGCACGAGCACTACGGGACCCTCCTGTATTGCGGGGGTGACGACGTCTTCGCGGCGCTCCCCCTTCACGTGGCTCTGGACTGCGCGTTCGAGCTCGAGGAGGCCTTCCGGAGGCACCTATCCAGGTGGGGTAAAACCTGCAGCGCCGGGCTGGCCGTTATCCACCACATCCACCCGCTCCGAGACGCGGTCGACCTGGCGTACCGCCTCGAGAAGCGGGCGAAGAAGGCGGGTCGAAACCGGCTCGCGGTGGGACTGTACCGGAGGAACGCCCCGGAGCGGGTCGCGGTCCTGCGGTGGGAGGTCGGCGGGGAGCGCCCGTGGAGGCTCCTGGCCGAGCTCGCGGACCTCGTCTCCCGAAGGGCCGCGTACCACCTCCCGCGGGACTGGTGGGAGGGATGGTGGAGGGAGCTCGACGGCTCGGAGGGCCACGATCCAGAAGAGCTGCTCCGCTCACTGCTCGGGTACGTGACGCTGCGGCACAGGGAGGAGGGCGCCGACGAGGGGCGGATCGCCGGCCTCGTGGAGAGGATCGCGGAGACCGCCGGTGAGGCCGCACCCAAGGACGGCGATCCGGGCCGGGAGGTGGGCCGCGCGCTGGAGGTCGTCCTCGAACTCCGCGCGGAGTGCCCGATCGGGGGCGGCGAGGGTTGACGCGTCACGTGGCGATCGGCTTCCTGATCATGCCCCAAGACCGCGCGTTCTTCCGCAGGCCCGAGCCGTTCAGGGCCGCGGCCGA
>JBDOKE010000185.1:0-1506 GCA_039833815.1 Methanobacteriota archaeon
CCGGGCACCTGGGGCGGCTACGCGGGCATCGGTCGCGGGATGGGTCGGGGAGGACCGGGGCGCGGTGGCCCCAGGCGCGGTCGCGGGGGCCCGTGGTAGGTGCGCGTGGCGGTGATGGTCGAGGGCGACGGCGTTTCCCCGCGGTTCGCCCGCGCCCCGGAGATTCGGGTGTACGAGGTCGAGGGTGATGAGGTCAAGCTCGTGGAGTCGAGGGAGAACCCGGCGGCCAGCCTGCCCCGCGGGGCCGGCCGACAGATCGTCAGTGTGCTCGCCCAGCTCGACGTGGACGCGACCGTCGCCGGCCGGTATGGCCCCAACGCCCTACAGGGGCTGAAGGCGCAGGGGATCAAGGCCTACGTCGACGAGCCCGGTACGGACCCGGAGGAGGCCGCGCTCAGGGCGGCCCGAGGCGAGCTGCCCGAGGGATGACGGTTGCGGGTCGCGGTGACCGGCGGTAAGGGCGGCGTGGGCAAGACGACGGTCGCGGCGCACGCGCACCGGCTGCTGGGCTGGACCACCGTGGACCTGGACGTCACCACGCCCAACCTGCACCTGTACCTGGACTGCGAGGAGGAGGTCCGGAGCCGGGTGTGCCTGATCGGTCCCGAGGTCGACCCGGACCGGTGCACGCTGTGCGGCGAGTGCGCCCGCGTCTGCCACTCGGGCGCCGTGATCGTGGGCCGATCCTGGGACCTTGATCCGAGTCTGTGTCACGGGTGCGGACTGTGCCTGGACGTCTGCCCGAGGGGCGCCCTGGCGCCCCGGGAGATCGAGATCGGCGAGGTGCGCGGGTACCGGGTGCGGGAGACCGGGTCCCGGCTGCTCTCCGGCCGGCTGAACGTCGGTGACCGCCGCTCCCGGCACCTCGTGCACCACCTGCTGGACCGCACGGAGGACGAGACCCGGCTCCTGCTGGACACCCCCGCGGGTGCCGGGAAAGAGGTGTACGACGTGCTCCGAACCGTCGACGCTGCGCTCGTCGTCACGCAGCCCACCCCGGCCGCGTACCTGGATCTCCGCCGCCTGCTGCGGGTGATCCGGGCCGCGGGCGTGCCGTTCGTCGTGCTGATTAACCAGGCGGACCTCTCCGAGCGCTGGACTGGGAAGGTGGAGCGCGGGGTCGATGCCCCCACGCTGAGGGCGCCCCGGGTGGACGGCCCGCTGGAGTCCGACGAGCTGCGTGACGCCGTGCGGGAGGCCCTGGAGAGGCTGAGGGAGGAGGCCGGTTGAGGGTCGCCGTCCTGGGCGGGAAGGGTGGCGTGGGCAAGACGGTCCTCTCCATCGCGCTCGCGAGCGAGCTGGGAGCCGTGCTCGTGGACGCCGACGTCACCGAGCCGGACACGCCGGCCTACCTGCACCTCGAGCGGGAGCGGGACGTGGCGGAGGTGCGGGCGCGGTACGCGGTCCGGACCGACGACTGCGTCGACTGCGAGCGGTGCCTGGAGGTCTGCCCCTGGCGGGCCGTGGACGATCCGATCGCCTGCGACGGGTGCGGGGCGTGCGAGG
>JBDOKE010000186.1:0-4521 GCA_039833815.1 Methanobacteriota archaeon
ATGACGCCCTCCAGCTCCACCCCATCCTCCCGCACCACTCGAACCCGATCACCCACGTCCACGCCGTGCTCGCTCAGGAACTCACGCACCTTACCCCGGTACTCCGACAAGGTCCGGCCCCCCGGCGCTGGGGGATGCGGGCTTGCGGGTGGCGATCGTGGAGTACGGGGTGGGCAACCTCAACAGCGTCTACCGGGCCGTCCGCGAGGTCGGGGGCGAGCCCCTCCTGACCCGGGACCCGGCGGATATAAGGGACGCCGACGCCGTGATCCTGCCCGGCGTGGGTCACTTCGGCCCGACGGCCCGCACGCTGGAGGAGACCGGACTCCGGGACGAGCTGCTGGAGGCGGTCGGCTCCATCCCGATCCTGGGCATCTGCCTCGGAATGCAGCTGCTCATGGAGTCCAGCGAGGAGGAGCCGTCCGCCCGGGGACTGGGCGTGTTCCGGGGCACCTGCGTGGAGCTCCCCGAGACCGTCAAGCGCCCCCACATGGGGTGGAACGAGGTCCACTTCCTCTCGGGCGAGCTCTCCGAGTTCGACGGCGCCATGTTCTACTTCGCCCACTCGTACCGGGTCGCTCCCGAGGACGACCGGGTGGTGCTGGGCGTCACGGAGTACGGCGAGAGGTTCCCCAGCGTGATCGGGGACGCCGACCGGCGGGTCTACGGCGTCCAGTTTCACCCCGAGAAGAGCGGTCCAACAGGGTTAAAGTTGCTCAGGCGTGTGATCACCGGGGATGACGGTTGAGGCTCGTTAGGGAGAGGATTTTCAGGAAGGTGGAGGAGTCCCTGGAGGGCATCGAGGAGGCCCGGCCCACGCTGGGTGATGAGGTCAAGCTGTCCGCGGTCCGGCACATGCTGGCCTCCATGGTGGTGACGCTGGGCCGGGGCGCGGGCTCCACGTTCTATCGGGCCGGATTCGACATCGGGGTTTATAAGGCGGAGAGGCACGAGGTGAGGGGACTGGAGGAGGCGCTCCGGTACATCCACGACAGCCTTAAGCGGACCCGGCTGGGGCTGGTGGAGGAGGCGGAGGTCAAGGACGACGGGAGCATCGAGATCGTGATGACCGAGTCCGCGACCGCGGCCGGGTACTCGGTGAACGAAAAGCTCTGCTACTTCCAGGCGGGGTACATGGCGGGCGTGCTCCGGGCGGCCACCGGCGACCGGTGGCAGGTCCGCGAGTTGGAGTGCGTGGCGGAGGGTCACGACGCGTGCCGCTTCATCGCGCAGCGGAGGGGGTAATGTGGAGCGCGTCGTCGTGCACGGGACCCTCGTCGACGTCTTCGGAGTTGGCGTCCTGCTGCTTGGACCGCGCGGCGTCGGCAAGAGCGAGACCTCACTCGAGCTGATTCGACGGGGTCACCGGCTGGTTTCCGATGACGCGGTGATCGTGGAGCACGACGAGCGCTACGAGTACCCGGTCGGACGCCCGCCGAAGAACCTGGCCGGCAAGATCGAGATCCGGCTCGCGCTGGCGGAGCTGTACTGCCCCGAGTGCGGTCGCGTCTACTCCTTCTCCGCCCTCCGGATGAAGAAGGGATGCGAGTGCGGCGGCGAGGTCAAGCTCCGCCCGATCCAGGACAAGGTCGACGTGGACGTGGCGGAGCTGTACGGGGTCCGAGCGCTGCGCAGCCGGAAGGGGATCGGCGTCGTCATCAAGATGATCCCCGGACCCCACCACCCGCACCACGACCCCTCCATGAAGCCGGAGGACACCGTCTCCTCCACCCCGGAGGAGGAGCGAAAGGTGATCAAATGGGTCAAGGAGCGGGGCGGTAAAATCTTCCACCTGGACGTCGTCCCCGGCCGGGACGTGGCCACCATCATCGAGACCATCGCCCTCCAGGAGAGCCTGCGGCGAAGGAGGTGAACCGTTGACGATACCGTCGACGATCACGATCCCGGACTGGCTGGGCGCGGCCCTTCTCCTCTCCCTCAGCGACGAGCTCCACACCCGGCTGGTGTGGGGTCCGCTCCGCGATCACTACCTGCTCCTGGGCGCGTACCTCCGCGTCCGACACTCCTCCCTGTTCGTCTGGCTCGTCCACGAGACCCTGGAGCTGATCTTCCACGCGCTCGTACTCTCCCTCGCGCTCCCCTTCACCATGTCCCTCACCGCCGCCCTCATTCACTTCACCCTGGACCTAGTCCACGAGGCCCTACTGGGCACGATCCGAAACCCGTACCTGCACCGGGCCCTCCACCTGTCGGTCGAGTCGACCGCCCTCTACTACCTGTGGGGGTGAGCAGCGTGCGCGTGCTGCGGGACATCATCGGGAAGCCCGTGATCGACTCCTCCGCCCGAAGCATCGGAGACGTCGTGGACGTGGAGATCGACGAGGAATCGGGCCAGGTCAGCGCGATCCTCGTGGGACACTCCAAGCGCCCGGGCGTGCTCCGGAAGCTCCGACTGTTCGGCGGAAAGGAGCGCACGGTCCGGATCCCCTACTCCCGAATCGTCGCCATCGAAGACGCGGTACTGGTAGAGGGGGAGTGGAAGCGCGAAGGTGAGGAGGAATCATGAGAACCCGGGAAACCGACCTCCTCCGGGCGCTCCTCGACCGGGCTGACGACCCGCTGGAGTTCGTCGTCGTGAGCGGGGTGCTCGTGGATCTCTACGACCTCGGTGACGCCCACGCGTACCTGGTCGCCGTCCGGGAGACGCTGGAGCGGAAGCTGGGCCGGGCGGCGCTCCTCCTGGGCCGCGCACCCAAGGTCTCCCTGGTCGTGCCCAAGGGCGAGGTGGATCGGGTAAGAACCGCGGCCGAGCGGGCGGGAATCGGCCTCCTAGCCTACCGAGACGGCGAGCTCAAGCCCGAGATCCGACCGAAGGAGTGGGACGTCGAGCCGAGCGTGGAGATCCCCACGGACCGCTCCCGGGAACTCGCCACGCTCCTCAAGTCCATCGCCGACGAGCGCCGCCTGACCATCCTACGAATGCTCGAGCACGGAGAGGAGTGCCTGTGCGCGATCGCCGAGGCGCTGGGGGAGAGCGAGTCCTCCACCTCCTACCACCTGAGCAAGCTCCTTGAGGCGGGGCTCGTGGAGCGGAAACCGGAGGGAAGCAAGTCCATCTACCGACTCACGGACCTGGGACGCCTCGTGATACGGACGCTCAAAGGGCTTGAAGAACGGATGAAATCACGGTCAAGAACAGGTGAGTGACCGCCGGCGCGACCACCGAGATCACCCACACCGAGCCCGCCGCGTCCATCACCTCCCTCCAGCCGGGCAACCGGCCGCCCGGTCCCAGCCTGTATTCCCCCCGCTTCTCCAACCGCACCCGAAGCGCGCACGCGCCCACGTACATGGGCAACCACGAGCACGGGCTCTCCACCTCACTCACCGCCCTCACGAGCCCGGAGACCGACGCCCGACCCACCCACCACGGAAGCGCCGCCGTGAGCACCGCGGCGCAGCACGGCAGGGCCACCAGGTTCAGCGCGTCGTCCGCCCGCGCCGGGATCTTACCGAACGCCTCCAGCCGACCCCGACGGTACCCGAACATCGCGTCCGCAACGTTCACGGCCCGATACACCGGCACCGCCCACCACCCGACCAGGCAGAACCACCACAGGGGCCCCACCAGCGAGTCCAGCACGTTCTCGAACCCGCTCTCCACCGCGGCCGACGCCACCAGACCCTCGTCCAGCCCCTCCACCTCCCGACTTACCAGCCACCTCACCCGCTCCCGCGCTCCCTCCAGATCCCCCCGACGCAGCCGCTCCCCCACTCGGACCACGTGCTCCACGAGCCCCCGAACCGACAGGCACGTCCAGAGCACCAGCGCGTCCCCCACCACCGGAACCAGGTGCAACAGCCCGCAGAATCCGGTCAGCACGGCGACCCCCACCGCCGTCGTCACCCCCCCACCCAGCACGAGCCCCACCCGAGACTCCGCCCGCATCAACCGGCGGGCGACGACCTCCATCGCCCGACCGGCCCAGGCGACCGGGTGAAACCGGTTCGGCGGATCACCTAGCAGCAGGTCCAGGGCGAGCGCCAGGTACGCCGTCAGCAGCGGATCCACCCCGACCACCCCGCAGGCCCCGCAGCGCCCGCAGCACCGACGGGTCCGTGGGAATCTCATCCAACCGGTACTCCCCACCCCCCTCCAGCGCCAACGCCACCTCGGCCGGGTTCAGCACCACCCACCGCCGGAACCGCGCCGACTCGTCCACCGGCACCCGGGGACACCCGCAGTACACGCACTGCCCGCACCGCACCGCCCGCAGCACGTCCTCCGACAGGTACCTCACCTCCCACCGAGGCCCACCCAGCGCCTCCAACACGTCCTCCCTCCGCTGGCCCAGGCACGTGCTCCCCACCACCTCCACGCCCTCGTCCGGCTCGAACTCCCTCACCTTGGAAAGGCGCACGGCGAGCACCCGCCGCACCTCCTCCTCCAGCGACTCCGGGTCCACAACCCCACGGACCGGGTCGATCTGCACCACGGGGCGTCCCGTCCGCAGCCGAGCCCCCAGCGGGTGAAACCGCCCGCTGCAGACGATCACCACG
>JBDOKE010000187.1:0-3906 GCA_039833815.1 Methanobacteriota archaeon
GTCTGTCATCACGGGGGTTGGGCCTTGGTTCGGGTGGGGATCGCGGCGTCGCGCCGGGTGAAAGGGGGACTGAGGAGGGTCGCCCGGGCGGTGGAGCGGGTTGGCGGGGTGGAGGCGGTGGTCTACGCCGATGACCGGGTTGACGCGGACGTGGAGGTTGTCCGCTGCGAGGATCCGGGGTCCCGGATGGTCGCGGACCTGCTCGATGGGGAGCTGGACGCGGCGGTCCGTGGCGCGGTGCCGGCGGCGTGCGTGAAGGGGCTGGTGGAGCGGTTGGGGGTCGGGTTCACGGGCCGGTCCACCGTGCTGGAGTGGGAGGGGAGCTTCACCCTGCTAACCCCGGTGGGGATCGACGAGGGGTGGGATGTGAGGGAGCTGGTGCGCCTCGGGGAGCTCGCGGTGGACTTCTGCGGGCGGCTTGGGGTGGAGGAGCCTCGGGTTGCAGTCGTGTCCTCGGGACGGTTGGAGGACGTGGGGAGGCACCCGCGGGTGGACGAGTGGCTGGCCGTGGGGGAGCTGGCGGCGCGGCTTCTGCGGGAGCGGGGGGTGCGGGCGGAGCACGTGGGGATCTTGGTGGAACGGGCGATGGACCGGGACGTGCTCCTGTTCACGGGTGGGGTGCTGGGGAACTTGGCCTTTCGGTCGCTCTCCCTGGTGGCCGGGCTCAGGAGTCACGGGGCCCCGGTGCTGGCGGCGCTGTCCGAGGGGGTGGTGTTCGTGGACACGTCCCGAGCGCAGCGGTCCTCCGGGTACGCGCGGGCGCTGCGCCTGGCCGCCCGGCTGGCGGGGGGTTAGCGGTCTGTCGCGGGAGCGGTTTGAGCGGGCCCTGCGGGAGCGTCTGCCCGAGGAGGTGGTGAGGAGGGTTCCCCGACGGTGGCAGCAGCTGGGCGACGTCGTTGTCATCCGGTTGTACGAGGACGAGTGCTGGAAGCACCGTCGGGAGATCGGGGAGGCGCTGAGGGAGGTGACGGGGGCCCGGTCGGTCGTCGCACTCCGCCGGGTGGAGGGGACCTTCCGTGAGCCGGTGGGCGAGGTGGTGGCGGGGGACGAGAACGCGGAGACGGTGCACCGGGAGCTGGGGTTGAGGTTCAAGCTGGATCCGACCCGGATCATGTTCGCGCGGGGGAACTTCGAGGAGCGGCGACGGTTGCTGGAGTCGGACCTGTCGTCCAGGACGGTGTTCGACATGTTCGCGGGGATCGGCTACTTCACCCTGCCGGCCGCTCGGGCGGGGGCCCGGGTGGTCGCGGCCGAGCTGAACCCGGTCGCGTACCGGTACCTGCTGGAGAATTTGGAGCTGAACCGGGTGAAGGGTAGGGTGCGTGCCTTCCTGGGGGACTGCCGGGAGGTCGCTCGGTTCGTGAGGGACGCGGACCTGGTGATCCTGGGATACCTGCACGGGACGCTGGACTTCCTGCCGCACGCGTGCACGGCGGTGAGGGATGGTGGTCGGCTGATCGTTCACGAGGTGTTTCCGAAGCGGTGGGACGAGGGGAGGGTGGCGCGGCGGGTGGTGGAGGCCCTGCCGGAGGGTTACGAGGGCGAGGTGGTGGACGTGCGTCGGGTGAAGAGCTACTCGCCCGGGCTGGACCACTACGCGGTGGAGCTGCGGGTGCGGCGGAGGTAGTCCAGCACGCGCTCGAGTGCCACGTCCAGGCGGGGTCCCATGCCGAGCATGTCGTTGGTCCAGTAGGAGGCTAGCATGCCGATCACGCGGCCGCGTTGGGTGATGGGGGCTCCCGCGTCCCCGGGTCGGGGCACGTACGAGGGGATGGTGGCCCGGACGTAGTGCCGGTCCACGGACTCGATCCGACACTCGTGCGTCCTGTCCGTTTCCAGCCGGCCGTGTCCCAGGCGGGGCGTCCCCACCTCGTCGTGGTCGGCCAGCTCCGGGAACTCCAGTACGTAGACGGCGGTGTTGAGCCTCCTGCTCTCGTACAGCTTGGGGCACTGGACACCGTCGATCAGAACGTGTCGGGGGGCCGGTTTCGCCCCGCGGACGGTGAAGATCAGCGAGTACCGGGCCACGCGCACGATGGCCCCGATGCGCCGTAACGGGTCCCGTCGGCCCCGCAGCCGGTACCCGCGGCGGATCTTCGTCAACCCCGTTTCACCTCCTCCACCGTCGCGACGCGGAGTCCCTCGTTCCGCGCTAGGTCCTCGAGCGTCTCGAGGTGGCGGTCGTCCAGGCCTCGGGGGTCGACGATGACCCGCTTCGCCCCGGGAGTCTTGCGGCGGACCTCGTGGAACTGGTCCCGGAGGTACTCCCCGTCGATCGCGTATTCGGGCACGATGTGCCCGTAGGCGATCCGCCTGTTGGACAGGGCCACGTCCGTGTGCGCGGGGGCGTAGTGGCCCCCTCCGTACCCGATGACCGGGGTCACGTCCGGTGGGTTCGTGGCGGCGAGGATGGCTCGGGCGCAGGCCTCTCCGGCGTCCGGGTCCGTCCATCGCTCCTCGTCGGAGCCGATCTCGAGGAAGAAGCAGGGGACGCCCGGGTCCGACGGCCCGTGGTGCGTGGCCTCGTAGGACACGTCGTAGTCAAGGCCCCGCTTGTCCCGGAGGCGCTTGAGCTCGAGCAGCGCCGCCTTCATCCCGGCGGGGTCGGCCGTGCAGACCTCCAGGGGGCGTCCCCCGAACTTGGCCTCGGGGGTCGGATTTCCGGGGGCGTGCACGGTGAGGCAGGGCTTGCCGGACGCGCTCTCGTGCCGGGAGGCGAAGATGATCGCGTCGAACCGCCGGGCCAGCTCCCGGCACTCGTCCTCCTCGATCAGGTCCCCCAGGGACTGGACGGTGTGGATTCGAACCCCCTCAACCTCCCAGGTCTCCACGGTGTAACTCGGCAGCTCCTCCACGCTCACGCGCTCGGCGTCGGACAGCAGGCTCTCCGCGATATTTTTAGAGGCCGGATCGTCGGGGTTCCAGACGACCGCGATTCTCCTCAACGTGGGCCCCGGCCGGGGGCTCGACGGATGATTTTAGGGATCTCGGGTAGCCCGCGGAGGGAGAGCAACACGGAGTATTTGGTCAAGGTGGCGCTCGAGGCGGCCGAGGAGGTGTCCGGGGAGGAGACCGAGCTCATCTCCGTGCGCGACCTGGACATCTCGCCCTGCCGGGCGTGCGACGGGTGCGTGGAGACGGGCGAGTGCGTCATTGAGGACGACATGCAGGACGTGTACGAGCTGATGCGCGAGTGCGACGGGATGATCGTCGGGTCGCCCGTCTACTACGGTGGTGTCAGCGCTCAGCTGAAGGCCCTGATGGACCGCACCCGACCGCTGCGCATCAACTGGGAGCTGAAGGATAAGGTGGGCGGGGCCATCGCCGTGGGCGGGGCCCGGAACGGCGGTCAGGAGCACACGCTTCGGGATATTCAGAACTTCTTCATGATTCACGCCATGATCGTCGTCGGGGACTCGGATCCCACGGCCCACTTCGGTGGTGCGGGCGTGGGGCTGGAGCCGGGCGACGTGAAGGAGGACGAGGACGGCGTGGAAACGGCCAGGAACACCGGGAAGCGCGTTGGGGAAGTTGTTAAACTGATCAAGGGGTAGGTTAGGCCGGGCGGACCCATGGCCGCCGACAACGCCAGCCACGGGATCTTGGAGAAGATCGAGGGAGACGTGCTCGAGTTCGTGAACAGCATCTCCAAGCTGATGGAGGTGCCGGTACCCACGGAGGTGGAGGTTCCCAAGGGCTGCCGGGTCATCTGGGAGGGCGAGTCGCTGATCATCTCGTCCGAGGAGGAGGACATCGAGGTCCGTCTGGACGTGCCGTCCAACGTTCGGATTACCCCGCGACGCGCCGTAGGCCCCGCCATCCTGCGCATTCACGTGGACTGGGAGCTGGACAAGGAGCTGGAGAGCAAGCTGGTGCAGGCGCTGAAGAGGTTCCGGGAGCGGCTCG
>JBDOKE010000188.1:0-6444 GCA_039833815.1 Methanobacteriota archaeon
TGCTGCTGCAGGACCTTCTGGAGGCGCTTCTGCAGGCTCTCGATCTGCTCCTGCACTCTCTTCTCCTGCTTCTCCAGCGTCTTGACGCGGAGCTCCAGGGTCTCCTTCCGGTCCTCCAGCTCCTCCTTCACCTCGTCCCTGTCCGCCTCGATGAGGAGGCCGCCCACGGTCTTGTAGATCCGCGTGTCCTCGTCGAGCTCCTCCAGCTCCTCCAGCGCGCGCTCGATCTCGCGCAGCTGCATCTCGAGCTGCTGCTTCTGGGCCACGATCGAGCTCAGCTGCTGCTGGAGCTGCTGAAGCTGGGCCACCTGCTGCTCAACGTCCTGTTGCGCCATTCTCGGTAGACCCCCTCACGACCTCCAGTACGCGTTCGGACACGGTCAGGAGGCGGAGCGTCCCGGTGACGGAGGCCCTCAGTGCCGGGACGTCCCCGGCCTTAATGAGTATTTGTATGTTGTTACCCCGACGCTCGATTCGGATCTCGCTCCGGCGGGTCGGCATCGCCCGGAGGTCTGGAAGGACGGCCCCGTAGACGATGCGGGCGGCCCGCTCCGACGCGAGCTCCGCCTCGCACTCGAACTCGTGCAAGGGGGCGACCCGCCGCGCCCGCTCAGAGCCTGAACCGTCGGTCTCGGAGCTCGAACCGGCGGTAGAAGAGTGAGGGGCCGACCTTCCGATCCCCCTGGTAGAAGGTGAGCGTGCCGAGGTGGGTGGGATGGCTCTCGATCACGAGGAGGGCGTCGGCGAGCGCGTCCTCGAGCACGCGTTCGAGGGAGCCCGTGCGCGGGACGAACTCGACCCCGAGGAGGTCGGCGAGGGCCTCGGCCACCTTCACGTGGCCGGAGACGGGGCGCTTGGACGTGGTGATCGCGAGGGTGCCCTCGACGTTGACGCGCTTTTCACCGTGGGGGAACTCGCGCTGGAGCTTGACGCCGCCGAGGGCGAAGTGAAGGCGCTCGCGCGGGGGGAGCTCGGAGAGGTCCACGAGGGTGAGGCGGGCGGGGTTGCCTTTCGCCTCGGAGACGTACAGAAGGACCTCCGCGTCGTTCTCGAGGGCTTCGAGGACGGTGTCTCGGAGGTTCTTGGTGCCCCGTTGAATGTAGACGGCGTCGGGGAGGGCGTGCTCAAGGTCGCGGCAGAGGGAGCGGGTGCGGCGGGCGGGTCGCTGGGAGGTGGTGATGGCGGCGGGTCTCAACGGGCCTTGTACCTCCTGGGCACCGGGTGCCGCGGCTTCATGACGATGCGGAACCCGCAGTGGGTGCACCGGATGGGGTCCTCGTTGATGTTCAGCCGTACCCGCTTGCCGCAGCGCATGCAGACGTACTCGTACTTCTCCTCCTCTTCCTCCCCGTAGACGGGCAAGTTACCGGCCCTCCTCTTCCTCGAGGGCCTTGCGGATGGCGCGCTTGACCATGCGCTGGGCCTCGGTCTCCGGGTAGTACGCGCCGCCGGCGAACTCCGCGCCGCACTTGGTGCACCGCCAGATGCCGGTACCCACGCGCTTAACGGCCCGTCGGTGGCACACGGGGCACTCGTGCTTCTGGCGCTGGACGGACTCGATCTCGGCGACGCGGCGTCGGATGCGCATTCCGTACCGGGGGCCGAACCGGCCGGCGGGACCGACCTTCTGGGTGCGGCCCACGCGGTTCACCCCCTTGGGCGCGCTCAGAGCTGCGCCTTGGCGACTCTCCTAATTTCTTCCGCCTTCTTCACGGCGAGGTCGATGGCGTCGTCGAGCAGGTGCTCGGGGAGGGAGCCGCGCTCGCCCTTCTGGACCGCGCAGATGCGCCCCTCCTCGGTCACGGTGACGGTGATGCGGGCGTCCATGACGACCTCCTCGTCCAGGCAGGGGTCAACGAGCAGGTGCTCGTCCACGAGGGCGAGGGTCACGGAGACGGGGAAGTCGCGGACCTCGAGGGGGGTCGTCTCGGTCTCGTCGACTTCGACCTCGTCGTCCACGACCTCGGCCCGGGGGACTCGGGTGCGATGGAGGGCGGCGACGGAGGCGAGGAGGGAGGCGTCGAACAGGTTCCCGTCGTGATCCAGCACGTGGATGTCGACGAAGGTGACCCAGCAGTGCTCGCCCTCCTGGATGCAGAGGGACTTGAGGTTGATCATCTCGGACTCGCGGATGCCCCGGTCCACGACGCGGGAGAGCTCGATGGCGTTCTCGTCGGGGGGTCCGGGCTCGAAGGTGGGGTCGGCGAGTGGGACGAGCTCGGCGTTCACGGCGAGGGCGCCCTCGTCGGGGGTGTCGGGGTAGGGGGTGCCGACCTCCAGCTTGACGCCGACGACGAGCTGGGTGTTGCCCAGGTGGATGAGGGCGGAGCCGTTGGCCTTGGAGATCACGTCCGTGCGGAGCTCGATGGGTCGGAACTCCTCGAAGTCGCGGCCGTCCACGCGCTCGCCGGCCCGGAGGGCCTCCAGGACCTCGTGCCGCTTGAGCCGGGCGAGCAGGTCCTGGTCCAGGGGCAAGCGTCGGGACCCCTTACTCCTCCTCCCCGTACTTCCGCTTGAGCGCCCGGCGCTGCTCCTTGTAGATGATCTTGCAGCCCTTCTTGGCCAGCCGGATGGCCTTCTTGAGCTCCTCCGGGGTCATGTCCCCGTCCATTTGGAGGAGGGTGATCTTACCCTCCTTGGGCATCATGGCGAGGGGCACGTCCGCCTCCCCGTGCCCGTCCTCGTAGTACATGGGGTCGAGCACGATGTGACCGTCCACCTTGCCCGCGGCGCAGGCGGCGACGAGATCCCGCATCTCGATCCCCGCGTCGGCGAGGGCGACCGAGGCGGCCGTGATCCCCGCGCACCGGGTGCCCGCGTCCGCCTGCAGGACCTCGACGAAGATGTCGATGGCCGTGCGCGGGTAGTACTCCGTGAAGATCGCCGGCTCCAGCGCCTCCTTGGACAGCTTGGAGATCTCGATCGAGCGTCGGTCGGGGCCCGGGCGCTTCCGCTCGTCCACGGAGAAGGGGGCCATGTTGTAGCGGAACCGCACCACGGCCCGGTCCGGCTTCTGCTTGTGCCGCGGGTGCAGTTCCCGGGGCCCGTACACGGCCGCGACGATCCGGTTCGCGCCCACCTCCACGTACGCGGACCCGTCCGCGCGCTTGAGCACGCCGGCGCGGATCTTGATCGGTCGCATCTCGTCGGGCTTCCGACCGTCCAGTCGGAGCCCATCCTCCGAGATCAGCCGCTCCGGCTCCTCCTCCGGCATGCGCGCTCACCACCGCGCGAGCCTCCTGAGGTTGGACCTCAACCACTCGGTCAGGCCCTTCAGGTGGGAGCGGCGCTCGATCTCGCGCAGGGCGCGGGCCGCCAGCGCCTCCCGCCGGCTCTTAGGCTCCTTCCGGGCCCTCACGTAGATCCGCCCGTTGGCCCCCACGATGATGTCGCACTCCAGCTCCCGCTTGAGCATGCGGATCATGGAGCCCTCGCGTCCGATCACCCGGGGCACCTTCACCGGGTCGATGTCGACCACGCGGCCCCCCTCCAGGCGGCCCAGCCGCACCGGGGCGTCCTCCTCCAGGATGGAGAGCTCGGTCTGCTGAACCGGGTTGACCTCCTTAACGACCGCCGCGATCACGTCCCCTTCCCGAAGGTACCGCGACAGGTCCGTCTCGATCAGGTCCACCTCCTCCTCCAGCGCGTTGGAGACGTGCAGGGTGGCCGGGAGCGGGGCCCGGATGTCGACGAGCCAGGCGGAGAACCGGACCTCCCGCACGACGCCGATGACGAGGTCGCCCGGCGTGGGCCGGTAGGGGCCCGCGAGCGGGATGACCCGGATCGTGCGCCCCTGGATGTCGGCGAGGCCGGTCACCTTGGAGTACACCCGGTCCCCCTCCGTGTAGGTCCCCTCGCTGGCCACGACCTGTCCCTCGGCCAGCAGCTCGCCCGGGGTGACGACCTCCCGGTCCTCCACGTGCAGCTCGTACTCCGGCAACGCGCTCACCTCGGCACGCGGTCCGGTAGCCTCGGGATCGCGCTCGCGGCGAGCTCGAGCGCGCGCTCGGCGTCCTTCAGGTCGAGGACCTCGGCGGGCGAGTGGAGGTACCGCGTGGGCACGCCGATCACGCCGGCCGGCACGCCGCCGCGGGTGAGGTGGATCGCGGTCGCGTCGGTCGTCCCGCCCTCGCCCACCTCGAGCTGGTACGGGAGGTCCAGCTCCCGGGCGGTCTCGATGAGGAGCTCCCGGACCTTCGGGTGCGAGATCAGCCCGCGCCCGCTCGCGTCCACGACGGTGATGGCGGGACCCTTGCCCAGCTTCAGCTCCGCCTCCTTGACCCCGGGCACGTCCCCGGCGACCGCGGTCTCGAGCACGAGGGCCACGTCCGGGTAGAGCTCGAAGGCCGACGTCCGGGCGCCCTTCAGCCCGACCTCCTCCTGGACGGTGCCGACGAAGTAGATGGTTGGGTAGTCATCGTCCGCCTCCTCGGCCAGCCGCTCGGCGAGCGTCAGCAGGAGTGCCACGCCGATCTTGTCGTCCAGGCCGCGCCCGTTCACGCGGTTGGAAGCCAGCTTGGTGAACTCGCCCTGCAGAACGCCCACGTCCCCGACGCTGACGAGCTCCTCGGCCTCCTCCCTGTCCGACGCCCCGATGTCGATGAACATCTCCCGGTGCTCGGGGACCTTGCGCCGCTCCTTCTTCCGCTGCACGTGCGGGGGCTTGGTCCCGATAACCCCCGGGATCTTCTCGCCCTCCGCGTTGAGGATTACGACGCGGCTGCCGGGCAGGATCTTGTCGTCCACGCCGCCCAGCTTGGCGAACTTGAGGAAGCCCTGCTTGGTGATGGACTTGACGATGAACCCGACCTCGTCCATGTGGGCGGCGACCATGATCTCGTAGTCGGAGCCCTCGAGCGTGCCGATCACGTTGCCCATCACGTCCACGTGCACGTCGTCGCAGTGCTCCTCGAGGACCTCCCGCACGTACTCGCGCACCTCGTCCTCGCGGCCCGGGGGCGCGGGCCGCTCGACCAGCTCGCGCAGGTGCTCCTCGATCCGGCGCAAGGCCTACGGACCCTCCACCTTCTCCCGCTCCAGGATCTTGCTCTCGTAGTCGCCCTTGGTGATCTCGTTCAACCGCTCGAAGAAGTCGTCCTGCACGCCGGCTGGGAGCCGGACCACGGCGATCCAGGACCCGTCCTGCTGCCACTCCTCCTGCTCGATGTCCCCGTACTCCCGGACGACGCCCATGGCCTGGCCCGTGTACTTCGCGGGGATGCGGATGGCGACCTTTACCTCCTCGAACTTCAGCGGCAGGTGCGGGCGCAGCTGCTTGATCACCTCCTTCACCTGCTCCTCCGCGCTCTTCATGGGGTCGATGTGCACGCCCGCCTCCTCCATTGCCCGCTCGATCCGCTCCGGCGGGTGCGGGGCGCCCGTGCGCGGGTCCACGGCCCTCCGGGCGATCATGTGGATGATCTGCTTCTTGATCTCCTCCTGCATCTTCCGGCGCTGCTCCGCCGTGAGCTGGATCTGACCCTCCTTGATGATGATCTCCGCGACCTTGATCGGCTCGGTCGTGCCGAAGACCTCCTCCATCGCCTGCTCGGAGGCCCGCTCTCCCTTCCGCGCGTCCCGGAACACCTGCTCGACGGCCAGGATCTCCTCCACGTCGACGTCCTCGCCCTCCCGCAGCTTTCGGGCGCCCTCCGGGTCCACGAGGACCTCGAACCGCTCCCCACCCTTCTCCAGCCGGGCCACGACGGCCTCCTCGAGGCTGACGCGCGCCATCCTACTCCGCCCCCTCGCCCTCCGACTCCGCCTCACCCACGACCCGCTGGAACACCTCCTCGATCCGCTCCCGCTCGAGCTTGCGGAACCCCTTCTCGTCCACCACGGCGATCTCCAGGTTCTCCACCGTCGTCTCCTCCCGGGAGGCCTCGTAGAGGGCCCGCACGGCGAGCTCGACCGCCTCGTCCAGGGACATGTCCTCCCGGTACTCCTCCTCGAACACGTCCAGCGCCTCCTGGCGGCCCTCCCCGATCGCCGTCGCCTTGTGCTCGGTCAGCGCCCCGCTCGGGTCCGTCTCGAAGAGCCGGCACCCCTTCGTGTCCACGCCCGCCACCAGCAGCGCGGTGCCGAAGGGTCGGACGCCACCGTGCTGCGTGTACACCTGCTTGAGGTCGCAGATGGACTTGACCAGCACGTCCACGTCGATCGGCTCGCCGTACGTGTACCGGTAGGTCTGCGCCTCGACCCGGGCGCGCTCCACCAGCACCCGGGCGTCCGCCACGAGGCCCGCGGTCGCGGCCCCGATGTGCGTGTCGATCTGGTACACCTTTTCGATGGACTCGGGCTCGATGAGCTTGGAGGTGACCCGCTTGTCCACGCCCAGGACCACGCCCTCCTCCACCTTGATCCCGAGCGCGGTCGTGCCGCGCTTGACCGCCTCGCGCGCGTACTCCACCTGAAACAGCCGGCCGTCGGGGCTGAACACGGTGA
>JBDOKE010000189.1:0-2179 GCA_039833815.1 Methanobacteriota archaeon
GGGCCGAGGAGCCGGAGAAGGTCGAGTTCGAGCTTCAACCCACCTCGAAGGTGATCGAGTCCGCGGAGCGGTTCCTGAACCGGCTGGAGGATGAGGTCGGGGAGCGGCTGGAACGGATCGACGAGCTTGAGGGCGAGCTGGAGCGATTAAAGGAGTCCCGGGACTTCCTGGAGCAGGTGACGGAGGACTTCGACGTCGGGCACCTGGGCGAGGGCCCGCACGTCGTCGCCCGGCTGTACGTGGTTCGGTCCGACGCCTGGGACGACCTGGTCGAGCGGCTGGAGGGAGAGCCCGCGTACGCGGGCCGGGTGGGTGAGACGGAGGACGAGGACGTGGTGGCCGTCATCGCCCTGCCCAAGGGTGAGACGGAGCTGGAGGCCGAGATCCGTCGGATAGGGGCAACGGAGCCGGAAGCCGTCAACGAGATCCTGTCGGAGCTGTCCGGGTCCGTGGACTCCGTTCGGGAGGAGCTGGAGCGTCGGATCCGAGAGACCCGGGAGGAGCTGGAGCGACTGCGGCGCGAGCTGGCGGAGTACTACGAGGAGCACGCCGCCGAGATCAACGCGTGGATCGAGCTGCTGGAGAACGAGCGGAAGCTGCTGGATGAGATCCCGAAGCTGGCGATGACGGACCGGACGTACCTCATCTACGGCTGGGTGCCCAAGGACGAGGTGGACCGGCTCGAGCGCGCCGTGGAGGAGGCGACCGACGGATGCTACGCCCTGATCCGGGAACGGGTGTCGGACGTGGAGGAGATGCCGGTCGAGCTGGAGAACCCGCGCCCACTCAAGCCCTTCGAGACGCTCGTTGAGATGTTCTCACCCCCGAGACCCACCGAGGTGGACCCCACCCCCATCTTGGCGGTGTTCTTCCCGATCTACTTCGGGTTCATCCTTACCGACGCCGCCTACGGCGCCATCCTCCTGGGACTGGCGACCGCGATCCGGCTCACCGGGGGCCGGGTGGACGAGGGACTCAAGACGTTCTCCGAGCTGATGATCTACGCGGGCGCGGCCACGATCGTCCTCGGCGTGCTCACCGGCGGCTACTTCGGCAACCTGCTCGGCATCAAGCCCCTCTGGGTCGACCCGATGAAGGACCCGATCACGATCCTGCTCGTCTCCCTCGGGTTCGGCGTGTTGCACGTGTCCATCGGACTCATCCTGGGCATGTACATCTCCCTGCGGAAGGAGCGCGACGTTCGGGCCTTCCTGGGCGACCACCTGTCCTGGTTCCTCGTCCTGATCGGCGGCGTGATGCTGGTGGCGGGTGCGACGAAACTCGGCCTCCACAGCACGGTGACCTACGCGGGCGGCGGGCTGCTCGTCATCGGCGTCCTGCTCGTGATCCTCACCGCCCTAACCCGGGGCGAGGTGATGGAGGCCCTGATGAGCGTGCTCGACGTGATCGGGCTCATGGGCGACGTGCTCTCCTACTCGCGACTCCTTGCCGGCTGCCTGTCCACGGCCGGCATCGCCCTCGTCGTGAACCTCCTAGCCAAGATGGCGAAGGGCGCCGGAGGCGTCCTCGGCGTCATCATGGCCGCCATCATCCTGATCATCGGGCACGTCTTCAACATGGCGATGAACGGACTCGGCGGCTTCGTGCACAGCCTCCGACTCCACTACGTGGAGTTCTTCAGCAAGTTCTACGAGGGCGGAGGAAAGCCGTTCGATCCCCTCAGAATCAAGGGCAAGCATCTGAAGATCCGCGCGTAACGGGGTGAGTCGGATGGTCAGCACCGAGCTCGCGATCGCCGCCATAGGGGCGGGCATCGCGGCGGGCGTGGCGGGGGTAGGCTCCGGAATCGGCCAGGGGATCGCCGCCGCGGCCGGCGCCGGCGCGGTGGCGGAGGACGAGCGGGCCTTCGGTAAGGCCATCGTGTTCTCCGTGCTCCCCGAGACCCAGGCCATCTACGGGCTCCTCATCGCGATCCTCATCCTCGTCGGCATCGGCTTCCTGGGCGCCGCCAAGACGATCACCATGGGAGCAGCCCTGGCCGCGCTCGGCGCGGGCCTCGCCGTCGGACTGGCCGGCGTCTCGGGGATCGGTCAGGGGATCGCCGCCGCCAGCGGAATCGGGGCGATGCTCAAGGACGAGGCCCTCTTCGGCCGCGCCATCGTGTACTCCGTGCTCCCCGAGACCCAGGCGATCTACGGCCTGCTCGTCGGCATCATCA
>JBDOKE010000190.1:0-7765 GCA_039833815.1 Methanobacteriota archaeon
TGGTGCGCCGGGAGCCGCCCAAGCCGAAGCCCCTGAAGGAGGGAGGGGAGACGAACCCGGACCGGGCGGTCGAGGAGCGGCGGGAGGTGTACTTCGAGGACGAGGGGTTCCTGGAGGTCCCTATCTTCAACCGGGACCGGTTGCGTGCGGGGGACGAGATCGAGGGGCCGGCGGTCATCGAGGAGTACGACTCCACGACGCTCGTGCCGCCGGGGTGGAGGGCGCGCGTGCACCGGCTCGGGGCGCTCGTGCTGAGGCGGGACGGGTCCTAGGTTCCCGGGTTTATCGTTTCGTGAATCAGAACGATAGGCGGTGGAGCCGCGGCCGGGATTTGAACCCGGGTTACGGGATCTGCAGTCCCGCGCCCCGCCAGGCTAGGCTGCCGCGGCTCATCCATCCCGGCCCCCGAGCGCCTGACTTTAAGTCTTTCTCCCATGACGCGCCCCGGTCACGGAATCTCCACCCCGGGCCGCTCGTACAGCCACACCTCCGCCCACTGACCCACCCTCACCCCGCCGCGCACGATCTCGAAGGCCCGCACCGACGCCTCGTCCGGTTCGAAGCCCGCCGCCTCCGACGCCAGCTCCACCAGCTCTTCCTCGTCGTAGATCCGGCCCCTCTCCACCTCGAACCGCTCGCCGGCGGGCACCACGTGCCCGTACCCACGCTCCGTGTGCACGTACACCACCGCCTCCCGCGCCCGCCTCGCGACCGCGCATCCTACGGCGTTGCACACGGAGTGGTACGGCACCACCCTGCCCCGACCCACGAGCTCCCGGTACTCCTCCGCCAGCCCCCCGGCCCAGAGCACCCGCTCACCCTCCAGCCGGGACCGAAGCCTCTCCCGCACCTCCTCCAGGACCCGCTCGGCCACCCTCCCCGGGTCTCCCACCGATCTCAGCGCCCGCCGCGACTCCCGCGGGTCCCCCTCCGGCTCGGGATCGTGGTACCCGGCCACCACCAGCGCGTCCGTGATCGTCGGTCGGGAGCCCCCGTAGCACGCGGGCAGGGACGTCTCCTCCGTGAGCCCGTCCCCGGAGACGACGGTGTTGCCACCCAGCGGCAGCGAGCGGACCCGTGCGGAGCGGACCGCGGTAGGGTAACCGAAGAGGGTGGCCCGGGGCTCCGTCACCGGCACCCCATCCCGGGCTCGCACGAGGTCCACCGTGGACCCGCCCACGTCGGCGAGCAGGAACTCCTCCCTCCCGGTTAGGTACACCGCACCCAGCACGCCCGCCGCCGGGCCTGAGTGCAGCACGTTCACCGGCACGCGCAGGGCCTCCCTGGGCGTCTGCAGTCCGCCGTCCCCGCGCAGGACCCCGTCCACGCCGTCGAGCGCGCGCAGGAACTCCCGGGTCGCTCGCTTTACCCGGGCGCTGAGGACGGCGGTGGCCACGCGACGGGGGAACCCGCCCCTCGGGACGTGGTGACCCGGCACCACCTCGCGCGCCCGGTCCCGTACGGCCTTCACCAGCCTCCGCTCCAGGCGGGAGTTACGCTGCGAGAACTTCGAGACCACGGCCACGGCGTGCCCCTCGGGCGCGCTCACGGACTCGGACTCCACGTCCCGCACCACGTCCCCCTTGTGGTCCACGTACCCGTCCACGACCTCCGCGCTGTCGGCGAGCCTCGCGAGCGGGTCCGGATCCAGGCCGGGCCCCGGGATCAGGATCAGGTGGACCGGATCCCCCCGCCCCCTCACGAGCGCGTTGATCGGCAGCGTCGTGCTGACGCGCCGCTCGTCCGCCTCAAGGCGCCGAAGCGCTTTTTTCGTTGGATTAACCAGGTCGCCGTCACGGGGCACCTTGACGAGATCCACCACCTCCCCCTCCTCCAGGACCACCGCGTCCACGTGCGTGCTTCCCGTGTCCAACCCCAGTACCCGCACCGGCGGCGTCCCCCTCGGTAATAAGGGACTTCGTCACCCATCGGTAAGCCGGCCTCTCCTCATCGGGGGAGCCCCGGGTTGCTGCTGAAGGTGCTGACGGTCGCCACGCTGTGGACGATCGCGGATCACGGGTACCCGTTCGCGACCTACTACCAGAACGTGGACCTGGAGCGGCTGATCGAGGTTCACCCGAGCGCGGTCTGCGTCGACCCGTACTCCGGGCCCGGGGGACGACCGTGGACGCCGGAGGAGCTCAACCGGCTGAGGAGGGTCGGGATCCGCCCGGTGGCGTACATGACGCTGGGAGTCGTGCCCAGGTACCACCCGGACCTGTTCCAGCGGGCCCGCGACCTGGGTCTGCTGGGACCGGAGGATCCAAGGTGGAAGGGGGACCTCGCGGTCCGGTTTTGGGATGAGCGGTGGCAGTCGGAGCTCGAGCGATGGGTGAGAAGGCTGCATCAGATGGGTTTCGAGGGGGTGTTCGTCGACGTCATCGACGTGTGGATGCGGGACTGGTACGTGGACTGGTTCAGGAGGGAGACGGGAGGGTCGAGGGACGAGCTTCGGGGCTTGGTGTACCGAACCCTGGTCCGGATCGCGGACGCGGCTCGAGCGCTCGGGATGGACGTCTACGTGTGCGCGGGTGGCGCCGTGAGCGATCGGTGGTTCCGGAGGCTCGCGGGGGAGCACCGGATCAAGGTGGTCGTGGAGAACGTGATCGCGCGGGATGACGGCACGCTGCAGTCCGAGGAGGACTTCCTGAGCGCGGTGGGGGAGCTCGCCGACCTGAGCCGGCTCACGTGCGTGTACGACGTGGAATACGGGCTGAACTTAAAGGATGAGGAGGTGCGGCGGCGGTTGACGCTCCTGTTCAGGCTCACCAGGGTGCGGGAGGTGTACGTAACGACCCTCTCCCACGACCGACTGGGGGTGGCCGTGGTTCCGGTGGGTGGCGACGGTGGCCGAGTCAGCTGGTCGGTTCCCGGATCGCGCAGCGAGGACGGCCGAGGTAGGGCTGAGGGCACCGATAATCGAGCCTTCGGGTCCGGCAGGTCCGGGCTGGGTGGAGGTGCCGGCGGGTCGGCGCTCCCGGCGCCCCTGGTACCACCGGTGGGAAGGCGGGGGAAGCTCCGCCCTGCCCAGTCCGTTCATCCCCGAACGGGTCGGCGTTACAACCCCTCTTCACGGCCGGCGTGCCCGAGCCCCAGAGGCGGCCCGTAATTACCCCTTCGGGGCGACGGGCTTGCGGTGCCAGCGGTGCGGGGAGCGACCGGGCCGGTACAGGCGGCCTTACGCGGGTGACACGGTGTGCGGGCGGTGCCTGGTGGAGCTGGTGCGGGATCGGGTGTTTCGGGAGGCGCGGCGCTGGAGGTGGTTCCGGCCCGGCCAGACGGTGGTCGTGGCGGTCTCCGGGGGTAAGGACAGTGCGGTCGCGCTCCGGCTCGTGCTCGAGTACCTGGAGCCGCTTCCCGAGATCGAGGTGATCGCACTCACGGTCGACGAAGGCATCTCAGGGTTCCGGAACCGGTGCCTGCGGGAGGCGGAGCGGCTGGTGGAGCGGCTGGACGTGCGGTGGGAGGTCGTGTCGTTCGAGGAGGAGTACGGGTTCCGGCTCGAGGAGGTGGTGGATGAGACCGAGCGCCCCGCGTGCACCGTGTGCGGGGTGCTGCGACGGCGGCTGCTCAACGCTCGGGCCCGGGAGCTGGGGGCCGACGTGGTGGTGACCGGTCACAACCTGGACGACGAGGCGCAGGCCGTGCTGATGAACTTCGTGAAGGCAGACCTGGCCCAGCTCTCCAAGCTGCACCCTCGGGTCCAACCCGAGTCCGAGGCGGTGGTTCCGCGGGTCAAGCCGCTGCGGCGGGTTCCGGAACGGGAGGTCCGGTGGGTGGCGGACGAGCTGGGGCTCCCGTACCATCCGGACCCCTGCCCGTTCGCCGCGTCCTCCGTGCGCTCCTTCTTCCGGCGGCTGCTGGACGAGATGGAGGAGCGGCTGCCGAGCGTTAAGTTCGGGATCGTGCAGGCGCTGGACCGGGCCGGCCCGGTGCTGGCCAGGGAGTTCCTGAAGGGAGAGGTCCGGAGGTGCGAGCGTTGCGGGGAGCCGGCCTCCGACCGGCTCTGCAAGGCCTGCCAGCTCCTGGAGGAGCTTCGTCAGTCGTCCCCTCGCCTTCGGGATCGGGCGAGCAGCTCCGCCCGCACGAGCAGTGAGGAGCGATGACCCACCCGCTCCCGAACGTCCTCCCACTCCGGCTTGGCGTGCTCCACGTCCTCAAACCGAGACCGCTTGATCCGGACGTCATCCTCCCTGACGAGCTCCCGATCCGCCACCACCCGCTCGCACCGGTACACCCGAGCCCCCAGCGAGCCCGTCCACCGGAAGATCTCCCGGAAAACCTCCCGTTCCACGCCCGGCCGGTCCTCCACGATCGCCCGCAGGATGAACCGGGGTCGATTCTTCTTCCCCAGGCCATGCAGCACCTCCACGTCTCGGACCCCGTCGAGCTCCAGCAGCCGACGGATCGCCTCACCCACCGCCTCCCCGTCCGCGTCGTCGATCGAGGTCTCCACCACCCGAACGAACCCTCCCTCGCCCTCGGGCTCGCACAGCAGGATCCGAAGCACGTTCGGCCGATCCTCCAGCTCCCGGGACCCGGCTCCAAACCCCTGTCGTATTAGCCTCCACGGCGGCTCCGCGTCCTCCGCGAGCTCGTCGATTGCCCGCAGCAGCGCCGCCCCCGTGGGCGTGAGCAGCTCCCCCTCCCCGTCCGCGCGGAACCCGCGCCCCCATCCCGACAGGATCTCCGCCACGGCCGGGGTGGGCACGGGAAGCTCGCCGTGCTCCGTGCTCACGGTGCCCGAGCCCACGTTTGGCGGGAGCACGAGCGTCCGGCTCGGGCCCAGGTCCTGCAGGAGCGCGGCGACACCCACCAGGTCCACTACGGTGTCCACGGACCCCAGCTCGTGCAGGTGCTCGACCCGCCCGTGCACCCGCTCCTCCGCCCGTAGGAGTAGCCTCAGCGCCCGCTCCGGCAGCTCCGACCAGGGCTCCTCGGTCACCACCTCGCCGGCAACCTCCAGAACGAGCCTCTCCAGCCGGTCCGGGTCACCGATTCGGTCCCTCGCGCTGACCCGGACCCGAACCGCCCGGAACCCACGAACCGAGGCTCGACCCACGTCCACGTCGACCCGGTGCCCGAGGTCCCGAAGGGCGCGAACCACCCGACGCAGCGGCTTCCCGTCCGCGCCCGCGGCCAGCAGCCCACCGAGGAGCATGTCTCCGGAGGCTCCGGCCACCTGGGGATCGACGACGAGCAGTGTTCCCACCCGGAACGTCCCCCATGGAGTTTCGGGGAGCTATTAACCGGTGAGCGCCCCATGCGCGCCGGGGGTGATCCGCCATGAGCATGGTCGAGGTCAGGATCTTCGTGGATCCGGAAAACGTGGGGAAGCTGATGAACGCGATGGCGGACGCGGAAGTCACCGGGTTCTACGTGGTGGAGTACCGAGGCGTGGCCCCCGACCGTTGGGAGGGGTTCGAGATCCAGGAGGATCCGGAGCACGCCATCAAGGCCCTGAACGACCTGTCCGAGCGCGCGGTTATGGTGGTGACGATCATCAGGGAGGAGCACCTGGACGGGCTCAAGGAGGCGGTGAGGCGACGACTGTCGGACGAGCGGTACACGATCATCGTGAGCGACGTCCGGGAGATCCTGGTGGAGGGCTAGGCGGCCTCGGGCCGGCGGGACCGCGGACGGAGCGGTATCACCGGCACGCAGGGCAGGTTCTGCGGCTTTTCCCCGCCCCCACGCGCCCCCTTAGCGGCGGCGCGGGCCCGGACCCGCACGGTCTCCACCACGACCGTGACCGGGTTGCTGAAGGAGGGAGTCACGAGCGATCCGCCCGGGAACATGGCCACGTACACGAACCGGCCCGGACGCTTCGGAACCACCAGCAGCGGCGGCGTCTTACCGTCCGGTCCCGTAACCCACTCACTCACCGCACGGTTGCTCAGGATTGAGTAGTTCTCTAGGAGAAGGATCCGGGCGTTGGGGATGGGAGTACCTCGATAATCGGTCAGCACCGCCTGCAGCTTGAACGCCCGGTCCCCGTCGGATACGGCGATCAACCTCAGCCGGGCGCGCTCCAGGAACGTGCACGTCACCTGCTTGGATGCGGACTGATACAGGTCGCCGCCGTCGAACTTGACCTCGACCGTGAGCATCCCGGGCTCCTCCACCTTCACCGACGTCCGGAACCACCCGGACGCGTCCGGGTGCACGCTGACCGATCGGTCCAGGCCGCACCCCTTGAACGAGATCGTGAGCCCGTCCGTGACGGGAACGCCAAACACCACGTCCCGAAGCTCGCCGCAAACGATCAAGCGCTCTCCCACCACCCCCTCCCGCGGCAACACCGAGACAGAGAGGTTAACCGGCAGCCGGGTCACGTCCCGGGTCAACCGGTGCACGACGACGCAGTCCCGGATTCGAACCACCCTTCGCTCCATCCCGTTGCGGACCTCCAGCAGCGACATCTCGAAGTCCTTGAGCTCACTCACGCCCGAGAGCACCAGACCGTAGAGACGTAGGTACCGGCCGTCGAACCCCGAGAACACCCGAACCCGAACCGGCGGCGCGTTCTTCGGCGCGCGAACGTCCACGTCCATCCACCCACGCACCTCACCGCCCAACCTCTCCTTGACCCTCCACCTAACCCTACCGTCCTCCACCAGGATTACGCGGTACGACTGCCCGTTCAGCGACAGCTCCGCGGCCCACCCCAGGCCCGGTTCGATGCGCAGAAGCGGGCGGCACTTCAGCGCGATCGCGTACACGTCCGCGCGGCCGGGCGAGGAGGCCAAGAGCGTCGTCAAGGTCAACAAGACCATCACCGCCGGCAGCATCACCCACCGTCCCGTCATCCCTCACCACCCCCCAGCGTTCGCCGAGGAATGAAAATAATATAAGTCCACCACTCCATGGAAGGGTTGGGAGAGTTGAGGATCCGGTATATATAGGGGGTGAAAAACGATGAGAATGCCGCGCGTCCTTGCAGTGGCGCTCTCGGTGGCCCTGTTATCACTACTGAAGGTAAGTGCGGCGGACCCGCTGTCGGTCCGGCAGCTGGACGAGGTCACGTGCGAGGTGGGTTGGACGTACGACCACGGGGCGCCCGCTCCCGCGTACCAGGAGCTGAGCCTCACGTCGAGCGCGACCGTAACCAATCCAAGCGCGAACAGCAAGACGTACCACGTCGTCCCGGTAACGAGGAAACCACCGTACGACTTCTCACAGCCGATCGAGTCGGGCTCCGTGCGGCTGACCGAGGTGAACGGGATGCTCATGAGCGACGGGTACCTCGCCCTATCCCCGGGTAGCCAGACCCAGGTCGGGTACAGGCTGATCTGCCGGGAGCCCGACCAGGGCACGTGGAAGAAGATCGCCCCCGAGGTGTGGTACAACGTCACCGTCGATACCAGCAACGTCTCCGGCCAGGAGTGGTACCAGGCCACGATCTCCACCGGTCAGGAGCAGATTCACGAGTACATCACCGTGAGCAACAAGGGGATTGAGGTTGCGGTCTACGACGAGAATCAGGGTACCGTCCAGCGGGTGTCCGGCTCCCTGCACAACCTGAAGGTCCTGATCCCGGTCGAGCAGCTGCAGCGACTGCGCAACGAGCTGGGCGGAGACTACACGGTCACGATCTCGGTCTCGCTGGTGGACTCGTCCGGGAACACGGTGGAATCCGCGAACGCCAGCGCGGACGTCACCACGGACTCCAACGGCAACGTCGTCGTCAACACCGGTCCGACGGCCCTGATCGTGACCGAGACCGTGAACGGCCAGACCCGGCAGTTCCTAACGATCGGTGTCG
>JBDOKE010000191.1:0-2426 GCA_039833815.1 Methanobacteriota archaeon
TGGCCACCGAGGACACGCCCACCACGGCCGAGATCCCGATCGCCACGCCCAGGATCGTGATCAGCGATCTCACCTTCCTCCGTGCGATGTTTCTAACGGCCATTTTCATCGTTATCAGCACCGTCTACCACTCCCACAACCGTTTAAACGGCCCCCTGCAACCTCAGGTGCTCCCGGTAAATTCCTTAAATTGATTCCAGGGATTTCTTTGGCGTTCCCCGACGCACAGGCTTTCCATAAATTCTTTTAATCTCCTCGGCGCGGACCGACTCGCCCTCCCGGCGGACCGTAGGTCGCCCGTCCGGCTTGATCGCGTGCACGCGGAACAGCATCCCGTCCAGCTCGTAAACCTCCCCGACGGTGAACTCCTCGTCGCGGTCCACCTCGACCTTCTCCGAGATCGTGTACCCGGAGGGCAGGTTGATCGAGACGCCAATGCGGGCCGGGATGTCCAGTGAGACGGCCCACACGGACTGGATGTCCCGCACGAGGGCCCGCTTCACGCTGTCCTCATCGTAGGTGGCGATGTTCGTGACCTCGACGCGCTCGCCCTCCACCTCCAGCTCGTCCCCGACCTCCAGCTCCTCCCACGGGTCCAGCTCCACCTCCTTGCACTCGGACTCCTCGTACCGGCTGATCGTCACCTTCACCTTTTTGGGCCGGTAGAAGACCAGTCGGGCCGGGTTCACGGTCCCGCAGCTCTCGCACCGGGCCAGCACGTTGGCGACCAGCCTCGGCACGCCCCGCTCGTCGGGCCCCTTCTCGTGCACCGTGGCCCGCACGACCTCCTGCGGCACCTCCTCGTCCGGGGAGCATCCGGAGCACGGCGCGTAGATGACGCGCCCCTTCAGCTCGTCGTCGGAGAGCTCCTTCACCGTGGTCTTCGTGTCGATCGTGATCACGCTCCCACCCCCTGGGGGGCGGTTCGAGGTGGAGGTGCGGGTCCGGGCTCACGGTCATGAGAACGTAACGGGCCGGCACGGGAGCACGTTCGAGATCACCCGGGAGCCGGAGATCGGTCCCACGGCCGACTGCATAATCGGGGTGAGGGCGGATCGGGCCTGCGCCGACCTGCCGGAGGGGTTCAAGCGGGCGCTGCGCTCCGGGGTCAGGGTGGAGGTGGAGCTGAGGCTCGGGCGTCTCCGGGATCGGGTCGTGGGCCGCGGGGATCCTCGCCTTAAACTCTCCGACGAGGTCAGCATGGTGTTCCGTCGGAGCGATTACGTGGACGAGCGCACCGTGCTCGTGCGGTGCGATAAGGCGGCGCGCGACCTGGACCGGCGCCTGATCCGGCGGCTTCGGGACCCGAACGCGGTGCTGGAGGTGCGGTTGCGGGTCCTAGGGTGACCCGGCACCCTCGAATTGTTAAGGTTTTCGTAACAATTGGCGGTGGCGGACCCGCCGGGATTTGAACCCGGGACCACGGGATTAGAAGTCCCGCGCTCTGTCCAGGCTGAGCTGCGGGCCCCTCCCCGTGCGCCCGGCACCGCGGCACGCTTAATAAGATTGCGGGCTAGCGGCCGCGGCAACCGCGCCGTCCCTCCGGCACGAACACGCGGTACTTGTCCCTGGTCTCACCCTTCAGCTCCGCCAGCACGCGCTCCTTGATCATGTCCTTCGGATGGCGGCGCAGGCCCTTGACCCGCTCTCGAATCTCGTCCAGGCTCTCGAACGGCTCCTTCTCCCGCTCCTCCAGGATGCGCTCGAGCGTCTTCTTTCCGATGCCGGGGAGCAGCTCCAGCTGGTGCAGTCTCGGGGTGATCGGGCGGGCTTCGTTGAAGAACCGGACGAAGTCCTCCTCGTTCTCCTCGATGATCTTCTCGATCGCGTAGGGGAGCTCCTCCTTGGCCGTCTGCGTGAGGTCGTCGTAGTGGAGCCGGCGGTCCACGTGGTGGATTTTGTCCCGCTTGCCCCGGCCCACGTACACCTCCTCGTGCAGGTCCAGGTAGACGTCGTCCTTGGGCGTGAGCTCTAGGAGGATGAAGAAGTCCTTCCCGACCGCCTGGGCCATCGGCTTGCGCTTATGCGGGGGGGCGTCGGGGCGGTAGGGGAGGAAGTCCAGGACGATCGCGTACTCCTCGTACGGCCCTCCCTTGGGGGGCTTTTTGTACAGTAGCTCCACCATCGCTGGGTCACTCCTCCGACCCTTCTTCCTCCAGTTCGTCCCGAATTTCCTCGACGACCTCCAGGATCTCCTCTACCACGGACTCGTCGGCCCTTCTTAGTATCCTTTTACCGGCGGACTCGAGCACCGTCTTAACCTCCTCCTCGCTGCTCGGCAGCACGTCCAGGATCCGGTGGACGAGGATCTCGATGGTCCGCTCGTTGGCGGTGAGGTCCCGGGCCACGGTGCGGAGCCGCTCCTTCGCCCTCTCCAGCGTCTCCTCGTCCAGTCTGCCGAACTTTTTCAGGTACTTGACCGCCTC
>JBDOKE010000192.1:0-7844 GCA_039833815.1 Methanobacteriota archaeon
TGGAGGAGGACGTTGGGCGGGCCGACCTGACCTCCTCCGTCGTCCGCGGTGAGGAGGCGGAGGCCGTGATCGTGGCCAAGGAGGAGGGGGTGGTCTCCGGCACGCTGCCCGCCCGGGTCGCCTTCGAGCTGTTGGACTGCGACGTGGAGGCACGGGTTCGGGACGGGGAGGAGGTGCGGCGGGGGCAGGAGCTGCTCCGGGTCTCGGGCCGGGCGGTGAACGTCCTTTCGGCCGAGCGGGTCGCGCTCAACTTCCTCATGCGGCTGTCCGGGATCGCGACGGCGACCCGGCGGGTCGTGGACCGGGTCCGCCGCGTGAACCCGAACGTGATCGTCGCCGCCACGCGGAAGGTGCACCCGATCACCGGGTTCCTGGAGAAGAAGGCCGTGGCGGACGGGGGCGGCGACCCGCACCGGCTGGGCCTGGACGACGCGGTGCTCATCAAGGACAACCACCTGGCGCTGGTTGGATCGGTGGAGGAGGCCGTGCGCCGGGCCCGGAGGGAGGTGGGGTTCACGAAGCTCGTGGGGGTGGAGGTGGAGTCGCCGGAGGAGGCCGAGGAGGCGGCCCGAGCGGGCGCGGACCATGTGCTGCTCGACAACATGACCCCGGAGCGCGTGCGGGAGGCGGTCGAGCGCGTGCGAAGGATCGACGACGCGATCATCCTCGAGGCCTCGGGCGGGATCACCCCGGAGAACGCGCCCGAGTACGCCCGCACCGGGGTGGACGTGATCTCCCTGGGCTGGCTGACGCACTCCGCGCCCGCCCTGGACCTGAGCATGCGCGTGATCACCTGAGCCGCTCCCGCAGCCCCCGCACGAACTCCGAGAGGGTCATGACGAACCGAGCGTCCGCGATCCGGTGCGCGTACGCGTCCGGATCGGGGTTCACCGACACCACGAAGTCCGACTCGAACCGGACCGCGAACGCGTCGAAGGAGGCACCCACGAGGAAGAGCACGTCCTCCCGCACGGTGTTGCCCGTGTTGACGCCCGTCGGCGGGACCCCGGGGAGGAACTTGGACGCGTGCTTGGTGCAGTACACCCGAACCTCGAGCCCAGCCTCCTCCAGCGCCTCCCTCAGCCGATCCACCTCCTCTCGCTCGTCCCCCAGCGAGGAGGTGACCGCCGGCAGGTCACCGGAAACGTCCCCCAGGATGCCCTTTCCGAGCACGAGGGCCGCGCTCTCGTAGAACTCCAGGGCGCGCAGGAGCTCGTCCCAGTCCCCCTCACCCGTGGGTTCCACCCGGGCCGCGTCCGCCGGAGGTCGGCTGGATAGGAGCAGGTCCTCCGTCAGGATCACGCACGCGAGCCGGTGCTCCTCCCGGGCGGCCTCCGCGGCGCGGGTCACCGCGTCCTCGATCTCCCCTTGACCCTCGGGCACCTCCACGCGCAGCTTCCACTCCCGGACCACCCGAGGCAGCTCCACGGAGCACGTGTAGGAGCCCCGACCGTCGGCGTCCAGCCCCACGATTAGGAGGCCCGGCCAGTCCCCCTCCTCCGCGAGCAGCTGCGCGGCCACGTACACCCCCTTGTCCTTGAGGACCGCGGCCCCAAAGCCCCCGGACTGAGCGAGGCCGATCACCAGACCCACGGCGTCGAACTCCGAGGCGACCGGCACGACCTCGAACGGGTGGTCCCCCTCCTCCAGCCCCCGGACCACCTCGTTCAGCGGGAACCCGGGCAGGTAGGCCACGGCGTCAGGCTTTACCCTTCTCAGCGCGTCCAGCACCTCGGCCGAGCCCAGCCTGGACAACCCATCACCCCCACGGGGGACGGTCGGCTTGCTAACCACGCTCCTGCTCCTGGCGCTCTCGCTGCCCGGGCCGGCGCAGGGGGCCGGGATCCAGTGGGTGAACCTGACGCCGGGAACGGAGTTTGAGGCGCCCGGCGGGCTGACCCGCATCACCCGGCTGACCACGGAGGTCCGGTTCCCGCGACCGGACCCGGACTACGGGCAGGTGGAGTTCGGGCGGGACGTGGACGGGGACGGTCGGAAGGACCACACGTGGTGCGGGGAGGTGGCGGCGCTCACCCTGTACAACCTCGCGGTCGCAGAGGGGCTCTGGAGTCCCGTCCGAGGCTTCCCACTGACCCCCGAGGCGCTAGAGCGGGTGGAGGTGAAGTTCGAGCGGTGCGCCCAGGTGCAGGTGGAGGACGATCAGTACAACGCTCCCATGCTACTCGACAAGGCCCCATACTTCCCCACGCTCGCGGCGATCGCGGGCGGCCCCATTGGGGCGCTGGTATGGTCCGGGGCGCGGGTGGGGCTGGCGAGGCCGGAGCACGCGATCGTCGTGATGGGGGCCTCGGCGTCGGGCGACGTGCTCGTCGTAAAGGACTGCGCGGAGCTGCAGGGCAACCGGTACGACTGGCGACGCGACTACTTCCTGGTGGACTGGATCACGATGAAGGCCGTACTCGCCTCGATCGCGGCGCCGAACGAGTTCCTGGCGTTCTTCCCGCTGCCCCAGGATGGCAGTGCGCTACCGGGGCCGGCACGGGAGGCGCTCTCGGGGCTTCAGGTCACGAAGGACTCCTTCAAGTGGAGGGAGGACTCGCAGGATAGGAGCCTGGACATTTTCCTGTACCAGGTGAGCTCCCTGGACGAGGCGCTGCGAGTGCTCGCCTCGCTCGCTTACTCCGGGATCCCGGTACTCTGCCTGGCCCCCACGACGCTGCACGCCGTGGCCATGCTCAGCGCGACCCCGATGTCGTGGGAGATGGTGGACGAGGAGTTAAGGTCCCGGGTCAGCCGGTTGGAGATGGAGGTTAACCGGCTGAGCACGGAGATGTCGGAGCTGCGGCGCCGGATGGATAGTGAGGAGGGGAGCCTGAGGGAGGCGACCCGAAGGTTGGAGGAGCTGGAAAAGAGGGTGTCCCAATCGCTGGACCGCGTGGAGGGGGAGGTGAGCGAGGTCGAAAGGAGGGTGGACGAGCTGGAGAAGAGCGTGAAAGAGGTGCGTGAGGAGGTGAACCGGCTACGGGATCGGGTTTCGAGCCTGGAGAGGGGGAGAACCCGCGGGGTACCGATCCTCCCGGTGCCGCCTACAGGTAGGTCATTGGGTCGCAGCGGAGCTCGGCGAGGGAGGGTCCGGATCGGGCGCACCGGTTGAGCAGTCGCTCCGCCTCTTCGACGTCGGTGGCGACCCCGGTGGGCTTGAGGCCCAGGGACCCCGCCACCTCGGCGGGTGAGGCCTCGGTGGCGGGGTTCTCCTGCCCCCCGGTCATGCCCCAGGCGGCGTCGGTCACGACCACGATGGTGAGGTTCTCAAACCGGTCCCGGTTCTGCGCGATCGTGGCCAGCGTGTGCAGGTGCATGAAGAAGCCGCCGTCACCCACCACGCAGTACACCCGGCCCTCGGTCCGGAGGCAGTGACCCAGGGCGACGGCGATCGCGCCGCCCAGCGCGCCGGTGCCCCCGTCCGGGTCCAGTCCGGCCTTGGCGGCGGCGATCGTGTTGTCCCCGAGGTCAACCACGACCCGGTCCCGCTCACCCACGAGCTCCGCCAGCGGGGCGAGGGCCTCCTCGGGTCGCAACGCTCACTCCTCCTCGAGCAGGTAGATCTCGCCGCGGTCCAGGTCGACGCGCACGCGGCTGCCCTCAGGGGGCATTAGGTGCCGGTGCTCCTCCCCGTGGTGCGGGGCGTCCTCCGGGATCTCGGGCTCGACGAGCAGCTCCTTGACCTCCTCGCTGACCGGCTGAGCCTCCCGGACGACCGGGATCTCCCCGTCGTCGGAGAGGGTGCGCACCTCGCCCGTGCAGACGATGGCCACGGCCCCCATCACCTCGGGGTAGGTGTCGTAGGCCCCGCCCAGATCCTGGGTGAAGACCACCTGTCCCTCTTGGATGTCCACGATCTGGTCCGGGTGCGTGACGTGGATGACTTCGCCCTCCACCTCGCCGCTGCCTCGGACGGTCTCCCCGCGCATGATCAGCCGGGGCAAGCTCGAGCCCCCGCGTGGTGGGAGACCGGCACCCTTATTTGATCAGCAGCCCCCGTCCTCTGTGGAGAACGCGCCACCTTCTCGGATCAGGGGATCGGGACTTTGTCGGAGCGGAGGTGCGAGATCTGCGGTCGCCCGATTCGGGGTCGGGCGAGGGTCGTGCGGGTGGAGGGGTCTGAGCTGAGGGTCTGCGAGGAGTGTGCCCAGTTCGGTAGGGAGGTGGCTCGACCGAGCGCGGGTTCGGGACGTCGGGAGCGTGGCGGTCGCCGCCCGACTCGACGGCCCCCACGGCCGCGCCGCCGGCGGCCCAGGGGGTTCGATCCGTTCCGGGAGGGGTACGAGCTGGTTCCGGACTACGCGGACCGGGTGCGGGAGGCGCGGGAGCGCAAGGGGTGGAGTCAGGAGGAGCTGGCGGAGCGGGTTGGGGAGAAGGTGTCCGTGATTAGGAGGATCGAGGCGGGGAAGATGGAGCCGGACGTGAACCTGGCCCGAAGGCTTGAGAAGGTGCTAGAGGTGGACCTGCTGGAGCCCCTGGAGGCGACGGAGGTCGAGACGTCGGGCTCCGGGAGTGAGGGGCTCACGCTAGGAGACGTGGTGGAGATTCGTAAGAAGTAGCCCGGATAGGAGGACTCCCAGGACGACGAGCGTGACCGCCGAGGCGAGGGCGACGCGTCGGAGCCGGTTGGAGCGGTCTTTTCGGCCCGCCACCATCGTCGCCACCTTCATGCTGAACTCGCGCAGCCGGTTGCTGTCGTTCTGGGCGTAGAGCCGGATTCGGCCCTGCCTCCGGTCCACGACCAGGTACGCGTCGGCCCGCACGTTGCGCTCGTAGCGGCAGACCTTGTTGAAGTGCCGGTAGGCCTCGGTGAGGACGCGGTCGATCGTCTTCTCGTCGGCCTTCACGTCCAGCAGGACCTGGCCGTCCATCTGCGCGGGCTCCTCGAGCACGGCGAGGTCGCAGTGGCGGATGGGCGGTGATTCCCTAACGGTCTCGAGCCGCTCGTCGATGGAGAACTTGTCCACGTACTCGTCGCCGAAGAGGACCATCTTGTCCAGGGAGCGGCAGACGGACGACAGGACCTCCCGGTTGAAGGAGTCGACCTCCCCCACGACCACGACCACGTCGTTCTTCGCGCGTTTAATTAGGTTGACGACTTCCGGTATCGTCCAGCCGTTCCTCAGGACGATCAGCGTGGCCTTCCTTCTCACCCTCTTCCCCCGCCTCGCCGACGATCTCGTCCACTGGGATCAGTATGGGCCCCATCTCCTTCACCTGCACGATGATGTACTCGTAGGGGAGGCGACGCACCTCGTCCGCCGAGTCGGTAGGTAGCGTGCGGATCCGCACGCCCTCCACGTTTCGCACCCGGCTTCCGTCCAGCCCGTCGAACCTGATGGCGACGGTGCCGGCGTAGGCTCGGCCCTTGAGCTTGGCGATGAGCGGGGAGGGCTCCATGAAGATGACCTCCTTGATGAAGCTGATCAGGGCCTGCTTGAGGCCGGTCTTGCGCGGGATGCGGACGGTGTCCTCCAGCTGCCCGCTGACCTCCAGGGTGTAGCGGCCCTCGGGCGCCCGCATCTCGTCCACCTCGACCTCGATCTGGGCCCCCGCGTGCCGCTGGCACAGCGCGGTGTCGCGCAGGACGGAGAGGGCCACGACGCGCATGGGCCCCTGCAGGCGGCGGCCGGTGTGGGGGACCACGCGCGCCGCGTCGAGGATGTGGATGCGCGGGACGGTGCCCAGGTAGTCCCGGTAGGCGACCATGACGGCCTCCCGGACCGCGTTCTCCGCCTGGTCCAGCAGGATCCCGCCCCCGTAGAGGCCGACGCGGTCGGGCGGCTGGAGGTCGGCGGCCCGGATCATGCGCTTGACGGCGGACAGGATGGTGTCCCGGACGTACTCGGCCACCTCCTCGATGGGCTCGAGCGCCTGACTGCGGGAGATGCCGTACTTGGCGAGCTCCTCGTCGGCGACGGGGGAGTTCAGCTTCTTCTTCAGGCTCTCCGCCTCCTCGTAGGTCAGGCCGAACTCGTTCGCCAGGGCCAGGGTGAAGTCGCGGCCGCCCACCTTGATCGTCTTGCACAGCTCGAGGCTGGAGTCCCGGATCATGGAGACGTCGGTGGTGCCGCCGCCGGAGTCGATGAGCAGGTAGTCCGTGGCCCGCTGCTCCGCCGTCAGGGACTTGGCCACGGCGATGGGCTCGATGGAGATGGTGATCAGCTTGAGGTTGAGGATGTCCGCGATCCGCTCCAGGTTGTGGACGAGCGTGGGGTTCGCGCTCGAGACGATGGCGCGGAACCGCACCTCCGAGGCCCGGCTCCCGATGATCCCCTCCGGGTGCTCCGAGCTGAGCTCGCGCGGGTCAACCTCGGTGCCGTTCACCTCCAGCTCCACGATGTCCACCGAAACCGGGCGGATGCGGTCGGAAAACTCCAGCCGCTCCACGATCGAGCGCCCGATGTCCTCCCACCCGACGCTCCCCTTCGGGCTCACCCGGATCGACTTCTCCTGGATCTCGAATCGGTCGCCGGTCATCGACAGCCCGACGCCCTCCACCTCCCGCCGGCTGAGGCCCGCGTTGCTGAGCGCCTCCCGAACCGTCTGCTCCACGACCTCGCTAACGCCGCGGACGTACCGCACGTTACCCCGCTCCATGAGCGTGGGATCCATGATGTGCCGCTCGCTGTACCCCTTAACGACCAGGTTGTCCCCGCGGAGCCTGCCCACGGCCGCCGCGATCACCTCGGTGCCCAGGTCTACGGCCACCACGTTCAAGCAACTAGCCCTCCAGCTGCCCGAGCTCGCGCTGCTTGCGGGACTGGAAACGCCGCACGTCCTCCAAATTAATCTCGTGGGCGGTCATGAAGGCCTCCACTTCAATCAGCAGGTCTCCCAGCTCCTCGAGTATCCGCTCCCGGTCCCCGCGGCGCACGGCGTCCCGCACCTCCAGCGCCTCCTCCACCAGCCGCGCTCCCGTCGCCACCTCCACGGCCCTATCCTTCCGCGGGGTGAGGCCGGGGATGCCGAGGATCTGAGACCTGAGCCGGCGGCGGGACCGGAACCGGTCGATCGCGGCCCTAATCAGCTCGTTCAAGCCCGGCGTCCCCTTAGGGCTCGTACACGTACGCGCGTCGGCGCTCACCCAGCCTCAGCACCCGGGCCGGTCCGAGCGCCTCGATCGGGAACGTGTAGCTGACGACCGTGGCGCCGCATGCGGCCAGATCCTCCGCGAGCTCGCGCAGGAGCGACGGGAAGAGGTACACGAACACCAGGTCCGGGTCCAGCCCGCGGAGGTCCACCTCCCGTACGTCGGAGCGTATAAATGTCGTTTTATCGTCTACGCCCAGCGTTTCGCACTTACGGCGCGCGACCCGCAGCACGTCCTCCCGCGCGTCCACGCCCACCCCCCGGCACCCGTACAGGTAGGCGGCGGCCGCCACGAACCGGCCGTCACCGCACCCCAGGTCCACCACCAGATCCTCCGGGCCCGGCCGCAGGCACCTCAGGATCCGGATCACGGCGTCGATCGGGGTCGGCACGAAGCAGAGCCGGGTGGGGCACGTCACCACGAAGTCGTCGTCCCGATGGTACTCCACCTCGTCCGGGAACAGCCGGCGGAGCCGCTCAGCCTTCCTCTCGCTCCCGGTCCTCATCCGTCCCAATCCTCCGCTTGGGTGAGTGGTACCCGCGCAGCTCCTCGAACTTGGCGAACCGGCGGAGGAGGCCCCGGTAGATGTCTCCGTGCCGGGGCGTGACGACGATCACGTGCCCGGGCGGGTGGATCTTCGAGATCTTCTCGATGATCTCGGCCGGCTCCCCGTCCGCCTGGGCGATGGCGGCCACCGGGTAGGACCGCTTGACCTCTCCAAGCAGCTCGCGAACGATGGTGTTAGCCA
>JBDOKE010000193.1:0-2766 GCA_039833815.1 Methanobacteriota archaeon
CCCTCGTGTCTATGCCATTGATTCCCACCACCCCGTGTTCCCTTAGATATGTATCTAAATCTTTCTCCGCCCGCCAATTGGAAACTATGGGAGATAATTCCTTAATCACGAAGCCGTTGACCTGAACTTTATCGCTCTCCGTGTCGAGACTGTTCACCCCGTAGTTTCCTATCTGGGTATAGGTCATCACCACTATTTGACCTTTGTAGGAAGGGTCGGTTAGGATTTCCTGATAGCCGGTCATAGAGGTATTGAAAATCACCTCACCGCCGGTTTCCCCTTCCGCTCCCAAAGAGTAGCCGAAGAAAACCGTTCCGTCCTCCAAACCGAGAACCGCCCTCTTAAATTTTCCCAATAATGTGGAGATACCCATGCCTTAGTTTTATTTTCTCATCCAGCCTTCAATAGGATTTCGTTTTTCTCAAAAGCACCGTGCATAGGACTATTATCGAGTTTTCCCCTTTGCAGAGTCCTTCCCTCGTTTTTCCCTTTACCGATATTTGACCCTGTCTTATATGGAGAATCTCCGATAGCTTGGAGATTATTTTTTCCTTATAGGGGGATATCTTCGGTTCGTCGCATATAACAACGCAGTCCATATTCTCAACCGTATACCCGCTTTCGTGCATGATTTTGACGACCCTCCTCAACAGTTCGGTGCTATCCGCATCTTTATATTGAGGGTCCGTATCGGGAAATAGTTCCCCTATGTCCGGTAAAGCCAACGCTCCGAGAATAGCGTCTATCAACGCATGCAGAAGAACATCTCCGTCGGAATGGGCAACGATGCCCTTCGGGAAATTTATTTCCACACCACCTAATTTCAAGGGCTTACCGCCCTCCACCAATTCGTGAGCGTCTTCCTTCAGCTTCTCCGCCCGCAGCGCCAGCGCACAGGCCCCGACTTCGAGTCGAAACAGCCCGACGCCTAAGGTCCGGAGAGCGTCCGCCGCGCGCCCGGGCACGTGCTCAACCCGCTCCGGCAGCCATTCGGGGACGTCTAGGTAACACCCGCTGAGGCCCCTATCCCGGACCAGCAGCTTCGCGCCCAAAATCGCCGCGTCCAGCGCCCACTCCAGCCCGGGATCCTGGAGGAAGCCGTGCAGCGCCTCGAGCGCTAGCCGCCTCACGGCGACCAGGCAGAGAACTTCCCGCGGATCCCTGAGCCTCCTGCGCCACTCCCACTCAAACAGGTCCTTCAGCGTCCCACCGACGGCGGCCGCCCCCGCCCACACCCACTCCGCTGGCCTCCTTACGCGTCGTTCCGGCTGGATCTCAACGTTCCGGGGCGTCTCGCGCACGTCCCCGGTCTCGAGGATCGAGAGAAGGCGCCTGAGGGCCCGTCCCGGAAGCGCCCCGGACGCGACTTCCTCGATTCCCTCCCAGAACTCAGGCGCGGGGACCAATGGCACCTCCAGTGCCTCGAGCAGCAGCGACACGTCACGGCCCCCGCTAGGTGACTCCTTCCACCCGGTCGCGGAGCGAGCTCAACCGGTCGACCAACCTCCGAAGGTACCGTCTGACGAGTGACCGCCTGACGCGAGGCTCCTCCAGGGGCCAGGGGCACGTGGGCAGGCGCAGGTCCTCCGGGCTCAGACCCGTGCGTCGTGCCTCCCTGGCCGCTCGCTTCCAGTCCAGGTATGGCAGGACGGCGGCCGGCCACTCGTAGAGCACGATCTCGCGCCTTCCGACGAAGTGCCCGAGGTAGTTGGTCGGGTACCCCTCAACGATCCGGATCGCGTGGGTGAGCGCATGCACAGCGTACTCGGCCGCATCCCGGTGCTTCGGGTGGCTCAGGCGGTCGTCCTGGAGGCGCACGTAGAACGCCTTGATTCGGCAGTGAAGGCGTCCTCGCGCGATGACCTGAGGATGGTACTCGAGGTCGGGCGGCGGGATCAGCAGGGTTTCACCCCAGGTGACCCTCACGGCGCCGATGCCCGCATCCTCACCGCCTTCAGGCGCGGCGCGGGTCAGGGGCGCCGTCCACCACCGCTTCCGAACCTTCCACGCCAGCCTCGGGTCGTGCTTCTCCACCGGTAGTGCAGGCACGTACAGGTCGATGGGTCGTCCCGTCACGATCCACACCCGGCCGCCGTGCTCGAACGTCTTCCCCGGCGCGTAGTACCGGACGACGTCGAACCGGCTCACGCCGGACCGCAGCACGCACCGGCGATCCCGCCGGTGAACCACCCGGTAGCGACCCCGGCCGTAGAACTCGCGCGCCGGGTTCACCCAGGGCTGCTTGGATAGAGGGCTTAAGGCCCGCATCGGGGTCGACTCCAGCCCACCTCGCAGGTAAGCCCGCTCGAACCGCTCCGGGCGCTCGAGCACGAACGAGGACCAGCCATCGATCGCCACCAGGTACGACTCCGCCGGCTCGCCCCGCCGACCCGCCCGACCCTCACGCTGCCAGAAGTCCGAGACCCGGTCCGGCAGCCCCAGGTGAACGACGCGGCCCACGGAGCCCACGTCGATACCCGCCTCGAGCGTGCGCACGGTGACGACGAGCCTCAGGTCGCCCTCCTTGAAGGCCCGCTCCACCCGGCGCCGCTCGCCCCTCGACATCGCCCCGTGATGGACCGCGACGGGTAGCCCGTCCCCCTCGAGTGCCCGCGCGATCCACTCCGCCATCGCCCGAGACCTGGCGTACACGATGGTCCTCCGCACATCCGTCGCGAACGCCGCGAGGCGCGAGATCAGCGCCTTCCAGTCCCCCAACTTGCAGGCGAAGAACGTGCGCGGGGCCAGCTTGCCACGGCCGTGCAC
>JBDOKE010000194.1:0-2441 GCA_039833815.1 Methanobacteriota archaeon
ACGGGATTCGGGTGATGCTCTCAGGTCAGGGGGCGGACGAGCTGCTGGGCGGGTACCATCGGCACCTCCGCCACTACGGGCGGTGGGAGCGGTTCGCGCGGGAGCTGTGGCGGGACGTGGCCTCCATTCACGCGGTGAACTTGGAGCGGGATGACCAGGCTGGAATGCATCACTCCGTGGAGCTGCGGGTCCCGTTCCTGGACCTCGACGTGGTGCGGGTGGGACTGGGCATTCACCCGCGGGAGAACGTGAGCGGGCCCGAGGACCGGTTGCGGAAGCGGGCGCTGCGCCGGGTGGCCCGGGACCTGGGACTTCCTGACTTCGTGGTGGAGCGGCGGAAGCGCGCGACCCAGTACGGGTCGCTGACCTCGAAGATGCTGGACCGGTTCGTGCGGAGGCTGGGCCTCAAGCGGGCCGTGGCGAAGCGTTTGGGGTATCGGAGTCACAAGGAGCTGTTTCTGCGCGTGGTGGGCCGGCACCTGGGGTTCCCGTGGGAGGCCCCCGAGGTGCGTGAGATCGAGCGTGAGTGCTCCCGGCTGGGCGTACCGTGCGAGCTGGAGGACTTCCTGGAGGAGCGCGTGCGGCCGCTCACCATTCCTCGAGCGAGCGGGTGAAGAGCCGGCGCGGGTCGAGCCCGACCCGTAGGGCCGTCTCGTAGTCCACCGAGTAGGAGCGCTCGCGCCGCTCCAGGTCCTCCGGACGCAGCAGGATCGCGTTCAGCGCAAACCCGGTCCGGCGGTGGGCCGGGTTCCACGCGAGCAGGGGCTCGGCCCGGAACCGCTCGGCGAACGCGATCAGTCCTTCCACCTCCTCCCGCCGCACGTACAGCCGGTCCTCGCGCCGGACCTTGCACTCGATCGCCAGGTGGCCCCGCGCGGGTGCGTACGCCACCACGTCCACCGGCCCGCCGGAGCCGGCCACGCGGACGGCCTCGCCGCCGTGTCGGCGCACGTACTCGACGAGCCGCCGCTCGAAGTCGGCCCCCTTGCGGTAGGACACGGGTTACCCCTCCATCAGGTCGTCCGGTACGAGGGGGTCGTCCAACGCGTCGTTCACGCGCCGAAGCACCTGCCTGACGATGAGCTCGGCGATCTCCTCCTTCTCCATCCCCTCGGCGTTCAGCCAGCGGATTTTAACGTTGAACTCGCGCTCGGCGCGCCGGGAGGCCCGGCGGTACTCGCGTCGAACCCTCCGTAGGAACTCGGGGTCAAACGCCTCGTCCCGAACCAGGGGCTCCCGATCGATCACGTAGATTACATCCGGCTTGGGGACGGGGCGTTGGAGCTCCAGGAGCCAGGAGAGGTCGGCGCCGAGGGCGGACTGGTAGGCGAGGGTGCTGAGGAAGGTGCGGTCGGAGAGGACGACGTCCACCTCGTCGAAGTCGACGCGCTTCAGCGTGAGGAGTCGGTCCAGGGTGAAGGCGAGGGCCTGAGCGTGCGGATCGTCCCACCTGAGGGCCTTCCGGCCGATCCGCGTGCCGGGCTCTCGCACGACGGTCACCTCGAGGCCGTGGAGCTCGAGGAGCTCGGAGGCCAGGTTCACGACGGAGGATTTGCCGACGCCGTCCACTCCCTCGACGCCGACGTACACCGCTCATCCCCGGGGGATCGGGCCGCGAAAACTTAATGTATTGGATGGGGGCGGGGGCATCCTGGAGGGCAGCGGGGCGGGGTAGCCAGGTCCATCCCGCCGGGCTCATAACCCGGAGGTCCCGGGTTCAAATCCCGGCCCCGCTACCAGGCCGGAATCGTTACGGAATTCGTAACGATACTCGGGCAAGAAAGGGACTCAGGCGGAGGCCGGGGCGGGCGTCGTCAGCCACTCGACCAGCGTTTCCATCAGGTAGATGGCCACCGTCAGGACGGAGCCTACGAACAGGTCCTCGGGCGGTACGCGGACCTTCACCAGCCGATAGAGGGCGTCTGAGGCCCGCTCGAAGACCGTCCGAACCTCCTCAGTCAGCCCCTGGAACGCCTGCTTCTTGACCTGATCCGGGAGCGCCACGGTGAGGATCGTGGACACCAGCGCCGCCATGATCGATTTCTCCAGGAAGTTGGAGGTCAGCCGCTGGGTGAAGGTGGGTCGCTGCTCCTGGCGCAGCTCCTGGCCGGCCGCCCAGACGATCGCCTTCGCCAGCAGCGCGTGGGCCCCGGTCCGGTTCGTCAGCTCCGGGTGAGGCCCGAAGAGCACGAACCGTCCGCGGGGGACCCACCGGTCCCCCTCGCGCACGAAGTACTGACCCGCCACGATCGCCCAGCCCCGGCAGGTGTCCATGTACTCGCCGACCGGCCAGATCTTGATCATCACGTCCCTACCCTCGATGCTCGCGTACTTCACCCAGCACCGCTGGCTCTGGTCGTACTGCAGGCCGTCCTCCGGGCCGAACCCGGGCCCGTTCCAGTACTTGTACGTGAACACGTTGTTCCACGTCCAGTCCGGGG
>JBDOKE010000195.1:0-3192 GCA_039833815.1 Methanobacteriota archaeon
GAGCTCCGGGAGGAGTGCGCCCGGAAGGGGGAGGGGAACTGTCACGTCGTCTGCCCCCGGACGAGCACCGGGGCCTACCACCTGGGCCTGCGCACGGCGGGCTCCGAGTACGAGCCGCTGCTGGGCGGGTACCGGCGGGCCGTGGGTGCGGTGGCGGCCGATGAGGAGCTGCGCAGGCTGGGTCAGGACGGCGGGGCCGTGGTGGCGCTGGCCCGGTACGCGCTGGAGGAGGACGTGGTCGACGCCGTGGTGGGGGTCACGGCGGGCTCGGCGTGGAAACCCTCGGTGACGACTGTGGAGGAGCCGGGGCGCGTCCGCGAGCTCGCCGGCTCCAAGTTCTCCCGGGTTAGCCTGGTGGAGGCGCTGGTGGAGGCGGCCGAGCGGGGCCTGGAGCGGGTGCTGGTCGTCGGGCTGCCGTGCCAGGTGAACGGGCTCGCCAAGCTGCGCCACTTCGAGATCGTGGGCAAGGGCGCCCGGGCGCTGCGGGACGTGGAGGGGTCGCCGGCGGACGCGCTGCCGGAGATCGTGGCCGTGATCGGACTGTTCTGCACGGAGAACTTCGAGTACGAGGGGCTGCGCTCGTTCCTGCGGGAGCGGGACATCGACATCGAGGAGGTGGAGCGGTTTGACGTGGAGGCGGGCGAGCTGGTCGTCAGGCTGCCCGACGGGGAGCGGCGGTTTGACGTGAGGGAGCTTCGGGACGCCGTGCCGGACGGGTGCCGGGTGTGTCACGACTTCGCGGCGCGGCTGGCGGACGTGTCGGCGGGTTCCGTCGGCACGCCGGACGGGATCACGACGCTGTTGGTTCGGAGTGAGCGGGGCGAGGAGCTGGTGGAGGGGGCCGTGGAGTCGGGCTACCTGAGGCTCCGGGATGCGGTGGAGGAGGACGAGGTGCGCCGGCTGGCGAGGCTGAAGCGGGATCGGGCGCTGCGGGAGGTTCGGAAGCGGCTGGAGGAGGGGGAGAGGGTCCCGGCCTTCTGGGTCGGTGACTACGGTGGGATCGTGGCCCGGGCGGACGGCACGTTCGCGCTGCGGGTGAAGGTGGGTCCCGGTGGGTGGGTGGAGGATGCCGAGGTGTTTCGGACCATCGCGGGGCTGATCGAGGAGGGGTATCGGGTGAAGTTCACGGATCGGCAGCAGTTGGAGGTTCACGGCGTCCCGGCGGTGGAGGTGCCTCGGGTGGTGGATCGGCTGCGGGAGGTGGGTCTCTCCACGGGCTCCGAGGGCCCGCTGGTGCGCACGATCCTGGCCTGTCCGGGTGAGGGTAACTGCGCGTCCGGGCTGTTGAACACGGAGGAGCTGGCCAGGAGGCTGGAGGAAGAGCTGGCGGAGGAGCCGACCCCGTACAAGTTCAAGATCGCGCTCTCGGGCTGCACCAACGGCTGCGTGCGGCCGCAGCACAACGATCTGGGCTTCGCGGGTGCGGTGAAGCCCGCGGTGGATCCGGAGAAGTGCACGGGCTGCGGGCAGTGCGCGGACGTGTGCAAGGTGGACGCGATTCGGATCGTGACGGTGGACGGCAGCGAGGTGGGCGCCTCGGAGACGGACTACAAGCGGTGCGTGTACTGCGGTAAGTGCGTTGACGCGTGCCCGGAGGAGGCCCGGTACGCCGAGGAGGAGGGCGTGATCGTGTGGCTGGGCGGGAAGGGTGGTCGGGAGCCGGTCGAGGGGGTCAAGGTGGAGGCGTTCCTGGACCCGGAGGATGTGCCCCGGGTGGCGAGGGAGATCGTGCGCCGGTACCGGGAGCTGGCGGAGGAGCCGCAGAAGGAGCGGCTGGCGGACACGATTAGGCGGTGCGGTGTGGGGCCGTTCCTGGAGGTTATCGAGGAGGCTAGTGGTCAGCGGTGAGCTCGGCCCGGACGCCCAGCTTCCTCAGCTTTTCGAGGAGGCGGTCCGCCTCCCCCTCGTCCCCCTCCAGCCGGAGTCGAGCCGCGCCGTCCTCGGCGTTCACGCTCACGACGCGGAGGTTCCGGCCCAGGCTCTCGACCACCCTCGCCACCTCCTCCGGGTCCAGGTTGGTCTCGACCCGGAGCTCCAGCTCGTTCCCCTCGAACCGGGCCAGGAGCTTGGGTCGGCTTGGGAGGATCTTCACCCGGTCCCGGGGTACCTCCTCGCCGTCCACGCGCACCGTGGTGCGGGTGACCTGGACGGTTCCCTCGCGCGCCAGGCGGGAGCGGATGTCGATCACGAGGGCCTCCCCGCACCGCTCGGCTGTTTCGAGCTCGTCCACCAGGTAGGAGAGCAGCTTGTCGGTCCTCAGCTGGCAGCCCTCAAGGTCCTGGTGGCGGGCGAGGGTCCGCTGTCCCCGACGCAGGAGGTCGGTGAGTCGAGCGTGGTCGCTGGCGAGCTCGTGGATTCGGTGGAGGGCGTGGAGGACCCGCTCGCGGGCCCACTCGGCGTAGGGGTTGAATGACTGGATCTCCGCGTACAGTCGCGGGTCCTGGCCCATCACGCGGCCGATCACGTCGATGAAGAGGCGGTACACGGGGCTGGCGAGCTCGTCGGGGTCCAGCTCCAGCTCGGGGAGGAGGTCGCCGATGGCGAGGCCGGCGCCCAGGAGGACGAAGTGGGTGAGGCATTGGACGAGGGCCATCGCGCGGTCGTGCTCTTCCGGGGTGCAGACGATCACGTTGGCGCCCTTGCGCTCGAGGTAGCGGCGCACGCGGCGCGTCCAGGGGCCGCTGCGCTCGGTGGGGGTGAGGATGACCGTCTGGCCGCGCAGGCTGGGGACGGTGGGGCCGAAGAGTGGGTGGGTGCCCAGGACGTGCGTCCCTTCGCGGGTGTGCTCCAGCATGGCGCGCACTGGTCGGACCTTGACGGAGGTGACGTCGGTGAGCAGGGCGCCCTCGGGGACGTGGGGTCCGACCTCCCGGATGACGCGCTCGGTCACGGAGATGGGGACGGAGACGATCACCACGTCCGCGTCGCGCGCGGCGGTCACGTTGTCGGGGGCGGCCTCCACGCCCAGCTCGCGGGCGGTGCGTTGGGCTCGGTTCGGGGAGGAGCCGGTGATGACGATCTCGTGCCCGTCTCGGGCGAGCTCGCGGGCGAGGAAGCGTCCCATGGCGCCCGTACCGCCGAGGATGGCCACTCTCAACGCGCGGTGCCCCGCAGTAGGTGCGCGTGGTTGCGGAGGAATCGAGTGATGCGGGCGACCTTACGCTCCTCCTCCCGCACGCCCTTAGCGGCCTC
>JBDOKE010000196.1:0-1523 GCA_039833815.1 Methanobacteriota archaeon
CGACCATAACCCGGGGCCGGAACCGGACGTAGTACGCCTCCCAGAGCGCGAGCGCGAGCCGGGGCTGGGCGCCCCCGCCCACGTCGATGAACACGGCGTCAACGCGGTCCGTGCGCTCCAGCACCCTCCCCAGCCGGAACCCGTCCTCGCGCAGCGGGACGACGTTGTCCAGGCCCGAGACCCGATCGACCAGCCTCCGGTACATCTCCTCGGACTTCTCGAACGCGAGCACCAGCTTGGCCCGCTCCGCGAGCCGGACCGTGGTGTCCCCGGCCGCCGCCCCCACCTCCACGACCACGTCCCCGTCCCTCACCACCTCCTCCGCCAGCCGCCGGTACCGGTTAACATCGAAGACCAGGTAGGTCCTCGTCACGGGACCTCCCCTACAGCTCCGCCTCGAACTCCCGCGTCTCCACCTCACCCTCCCGCAGCAGGTAGAGCTTGATCCACACCTTCCGATCCTCGATCGTCCCGTACATGAACGACGGCCCCGGACTTGCCCCACCGCCCGAGCGCACGCCCGTGAGGCTGCCCGGGTTCACGATCAGCTTCCCTCGGTGCTCCTGGAACTCGGGCCGGTGCGTGTGACCCGTGAAGATCACGTCCGCACCCTCCTCCTCCGCGATCGAGGCCAGCTGGTCCGGGTCCCCGCGCGGGTGCACCCCGCTCCCGTGATCTACCACCACCTTCAGCCCCTCCAGCTCCTCCGTCACCCGGTTCGGGAGTGGAAGGCCGAAGTCGCAGTTCCCCGTCACCAGTAGCGCCTTCTCACCCAGCGAGGCCATCCACTCCACCACGTCCTCCGACGTGTAGTCCCCGGGCGAGACCACCACGTCCACCGGGGCCAGTCGCTCAATCCGCTCCTTCAGCGGGTGCGGCACCTCCTGCGCGCGCTCCGGGATGTGCGCGTCCCCCAGGATCAGCAGGTTGATCATGACGAACCCTCACCCCCGGGCGCTGGATCCAGCTCCACGAACCCCTTCCGGAGGCACGAGCGTAAAATTCGTCGCCCCGCCCCCTCGTGGAACCGCGGCGGCGCCCAGTCGCGGGTCACCCGGCACCGCTCCACCCCGTCCTCCCGCACCCTCACCCGGTACGCCAGGAACCCGCGCCGCTGCCACACCGGGGTACGGCCCAGGTTGATCCCAAACTCGCGGAAGAGGAGCTCGTGCACGTCGTGCGCCTTCATCCCCCGGAGCCGCTCCGCGGCCTCCCTCGGCGAGAGCCCCTTCCTCCTGAGCGCCCAGTACGCGTACGAGTTCAGGTGGTTCCGCCAGGCCTCGTCCTGCCTCCACTTGAAGTACCGGACCACGTCCCCCTCCGTGAGCACCACGCACCGGGAGTCGAAGGAGACCGTCTCCGCGAACACCCGCTCCCCGAAGCGCTCCCGCAGCGCGCCCTGCAGGTAGCTGGCCGCGCAGGAGGCGGAGACGGAGGTGAGCTTCTCCACCCGCCCGGAGAACGGGATCCGATCGCGCGGGATCAGCAGGTTGAGCTCGTCGGAGAACCCGTACACGAGCGTG
>JBDOKE010000197.1:0-3532 GCA_039833815.1 Methanobacteriota archaeon
CCGGGCCCTCCGTGACCGCGAGCACCTCGTTGACCGCCCCCGATCGCAGCCCCAGGAACTCCGGCGGGGGCTCCAGCTCCCCGGACAGCAGCCGCCGGGTCACCCTACGGGCCTCCTCCACGGAGTCCACGTCGAACAGCTCCGGGCAGGAGAGCACGCGGGCGAGGACTACGGTCTCATCCCCAATCGGCACGCGTACCCCAACCCCGCCGCCAGGATGTCCGCGGTCGAGCCGGGGTTGATCCCACGCTCGTGCAGCTCCTCGTCCATCCGCCAGAGCTCTCGACACCGCGTGACCGGGCCGTCGCCGGCCAGCCGCAGCACCTCCCGTGCCCGCCGAGAGACCTCCATCGCCGTCCTCAGCCCGTGCTTCCGCCAGATCAGCGTGTCGGGCCGGCGAGCCAGCTCCTCCAGGAAGGTCCGAACGATGACCTCGTTCACGTCCTCCAGCTCGGTCGACAGCTCCAGCACCCGGGTTCCCACCCGGAGCGTCCTTCTCAGCCCGCTCACCCAGTCCTCGGCCACCGCGTCCCGCTCGGCGGAGGCCCTCAACGCCTCGTACATCGTGACCCCCTCACGCAGCACCCGGTCCGGATCCCGCACGTCCGGGGCGCCACCCTTGCCCACCCGTTTCAGACCACCCGCCCCCGCGAGCTCGATGGCCCGGTACAGGTAGTACGCGTCCTCCTCCGTCGTCTCCCTCGCCAGCCGGCGCGCCTCCCGCCTCACCTCGGCCCGGTCCAGCGAGGCGCGGGCCAGGGCCGCCGCCAGCAGCGTGTCCAGGATGAGGATGCCCAGGTTCGTGTTCCCGCCCGTGTGCGCGGACCGGGAGGCCCGAACGGCCCGGTACAGGTACCGCCCGAGCGGCACGCGGTCCCGGGTGGCGGCCGCCTCCGCCAGCTCCCGGAGCACCGGGTAGGCGGCCACGGCGCTGGCCAGGAAGTGCTCGAACCGGGTGTCCTCGTAGTCCCGCGTCCGGTGCACGTTCCCGGGCTTGGGCCAGCCGGAGACCTCCAGCAGCGCACCGAGCGTCAGGCTGGCGGCGATCTCATCGGCCTCACTCATGCCACCAGACACCCCGCGAGCAGCCCCAGCAGGAACCCGGCCAGCACGTCCGAGGGGTAGTGGGCGCGCGAGGCGACCCGGGCTACCCCCACGAGCACGGTGAGCCCGGCTACGACCGCCCCCGCCCAGGTGGAAGCGTCGAACGCCACCGGGATCAGCGAGGCCACGCGCGCCGTGTGCGTGCTGGGGAATGAGTACCCCCAGGGCCTTCGGCCGGACCGTTCCGGTCGCTCCCGGGCCACGATCAGCTTCAGCACCTCGCTGGAGGCCATCGAGACGATGAGCGCCTCGAGCATCTTCAGCCCGATCCTCCGGTCCACCAGCAGGAGGACGAGCAGCGAGAGTGGGAAGAGCGTCCACCCGCTGAGCGCGATCCCCACGAGCTCGGACCACGGGCTGGGGCGGTCCGGCACCCGCTCCATCGCCCACTCATCCAGCCGCCGGATCGCCCGGATCATTCCAGCCACTCCACCACCTCTGGGGCGAAGTACGTGAGGATCAGGTCGGCCCCGGCCCGCTTGATGCACACGAGCGACTCGAGGACGGCGGCCTCGTACTCCACGTACCCCTGCTCGGCCGCGGCCTTGATCATCGCGTACTCGCCGCTGACCTGGTAGGCGGCGATCGGCAGGTCGAACCGCCGGCGCGCCTCCCGGACCACGTCCAGGTACGGCATCGCGGGCTTGATCATCAGGATGTCCGCGCCCTCCTTCACGTCCAGCTCCAGCTCCCGAAGCGCCTGCCGCAGGCACCGCGGATCCATCTGGTACGTGCTCCGGTCGCCGAACCGGGGCGCCGACTCGGCGGCGTCCCGGAACGGGCCGTAGAACGCGCTGTGATACTTCGCCGAGTACGCCATGATCAGCACGTCCTCGAACCCCTCGCTCTCCAGCGCCTCCCGGATCGCCTTCACGCGCCCGTCCATCATGTCCGACGGGGCGACCACGTCCGCCCCCGCCTCCGCGTGCGACAGGGCCACCTCCACCAGCCGCTCCACGGTCGGATCGTTCAGGACCCGACCCGTCTCCTCGTCCACCACCCCGCAGTGCCCGTGCGTCGTGTACTGGCACAGGCACACGTCCGTGATCACCACGACCTCGTCCCCGTACTCCTCCTTCAGCGCCCGCACCGTCCGCTGCACGACCCCCTCCTGATCCGCCGCGACCCGGCCCTCCGGGTCCTTCTCCCGCGGGATCCCGAAGAGGATGAACGCCCGAAGCCCCCTGTCCAGCAGCTCGCCCACCAGCTCGACCGCGGACTCCACGGACTGGTACCGCTGCCCCGGCATCGACGGGATTTCGCCCGTCTTCCCGTCCTCCCGGACGAAGATCGGGTAGATCAGGTCGTCCGGACTCAGCCGAACCTCCGCGACCAGGTCCCGAACGGCCTCGGACTTCCGGTACCGCCGCATCCGCACCAGCGGGTACTCCATCCCGACTACCCCCTCGACACCCTCCTCAGGGACCGGGAGAGTTCCTCACAAATCCTGTCCCGATCCCCGCCCGGGAGCCGATGGAGCGTGGAGGAGAGCGCGCCGATCAGCCGCTTCGTGTACGCCTCCGCGAAGTCTCGCAGCACCCGCTCCGGGTCCGACCCCTCCAGCCTCCGCAGCGCCCGCTCCAGCTCCCGCTCCTTCAGCTCGTTCAGCGACCGGGCGACCTTGGCCACCGACCGGCGCCTCTCCAGCCGCTCCAGCTCCCGCTCCAGCGACCTCATCTCCTCCCGGATGATCTCCTCCACCTTCGGGATCTCGGAGCGCCGCCGCTCCAGATTCTCCCGGGCGATCTCCCGTAGGTCGTCGATCGTGCGCACCTCCACCCCCTCCAACCGCTCCACGCCGCGCTCCACGTCCCTAGGGTTCGCGATGTCGATGATCAGCAGCGACCGACCCTCGCGATCCTTCAGGGCGCGCTTCACGTGCTCCACGGTGATCACCGGGTGCGGGGCGGCCGTGGCCGAGACGACCACGTCCGCCACGGCGAGGTGCTCCTCCAGCCGGTCGAACCTCACGGCCTGACCGCCCAGCTCCTCGGCCAGCCGCACGGCCCGATCGTACGTCCGGTTGGCCACCAGCACGGCCCTGACGCCGCGATCCACCAGCGCCCGGGCCACGGTCTTCCCCATCTCCCCGGCGCCCACGACCAGGACGGTGCAATCGCTCAGGTCCCCCAGCTCCCGCTCCGCGAGCTCCACCGCGGCGGAGCCGATGGACACCGCCCCCTCGCTGATCGCGGTCTCCCGCCGGGCCCGCTTCCCCACCGAGATCGCCTTCCGGAACACGAGCTTCAACCGATCGTCCAGCGTGCCCAGCCGGGCCGCCCGCTCGTACGCCTCCTTCACCTGCCGCAGGATCTCCTGCTCTCCCACCATCATCGACTCCAGCCCGCAGGCCACCCGGAACAGGTGCTCCACGGCGTCCCGACCCCTCTTCACCCAGGCCTCCTCGTCCACCAGCTCCCGCAGCCGA
>JBDOKE010000198.1:0-1669 GCA_039833815.1 Methanobacteriota archaeon
CCGGTACGCGGGCGGGATCGTCGGGAGCGGGGACGCGATCCTGGTGGACCGGTACGGTAAGGGTGAGGCGATCGCGATCGGCCCGCACCCGTGCCACGACGAGAGCGGCAACCTGAACATGAAGGGGGCGAGGCTGCTGCTCAACGCCCTGGGCGTGAAGGGGAAGGGGGTGAAGTCGGGCAAGGTCGAGGGCGGCGGTTGGTGGCCGACGCCGGTGCTCTCGGTGGCGGTGGTGCTGGGCCTGGTCGTCGCCCTTGCGGTCCGTGGATGGGCCCGCTCGGGCTAACGCTCCCGGCCTCCCGGGCCGCTTTCTCGACCCTCAATTTTTGGTGGTGAACTTCTTGGGGTGGGTATCGCAGGCTTTCTGGGCGCTCCCGTGGGGGGACTTCCCACTTGCTACCCGCCCTCCTTCCGCTGTCGGTCCTGCTCTTGGGCCTTGCTCCGGCCCAGGCCTGGGGGCTGGAGGTCTCGGTGCAGCGCGACCGTTCGCTCCCGCTGGACTGCGATGGTTGGGCCGTTGTCGGTGCCCTGCGGACGTGCTCCAGCTACTTCGGTCCGCTGCCGCACGGTGAGTGCGAGGACGCGAGGGAGGTCCACCTGATCCGGTATCGGTGGGTGCGGACCGGGCTCGCCTGCACCGTGGATGGGGTCGTGCTGGGCCTGCGGTGGTGCTACTCCGCCCACCTGTTGGGCCCGTCGGAGCCCGGCGTTCCCGAGCCGTTCGAGCGGTCGGGTGAGGGCTTTTCGGTGACGGTGGGCGTGCCCCGGGGCGGGGTGAGCGCGGTGGGCGCCCTGTGGGTGGGGGTCGGTGGGTCCTATCGGTCGGTGCCGGTGCTGGCGGTGCGCTCCGGGGGGACGGTCCGGTTGGTCGTGCTCGGCGAGCGCCCGCGCGTGCTCGAGCTGGGTGCCGTTAGGGGTGACGTGGTGCTCTCGCACTCGCTGCTGGAGGTTCGGTGGATCGAGGGTCGTCGGAGCGTGACGGTGCCTCCGCCCCGGGTCGTTTTCGTGGACGCGTTCGGGCGCCTGGTGGAGGTGGATCCGGTCGGGGGCGGGCGCCGCGTCCTGGCCCGCGTGGGCGGGTCGGCCCGCGTGTGGGGGTGGATCGCGGGCGGTTACCTCGTCACCGTTGGCGACAGGGTGCTGCTCGTCCTCCCGGGCGGTGAGGTCCGGGAGGTGGAGGTGCCGGGGGGTTGGCGGGTTCTGGCGCTGCCCGGGAACGACTACCTGCGGAGGTGGGGCTTTCTGGTCCTAGCTTCCGGGGAGGGGCTGGCCGTGGGCCGGCTGGAGGGGTCGAGGATCGGGGTGCTCACGCCGGTGCTGAGGGTCTCGGGCGGCGTCAGGCTGGCGTGGCTGACCCCGTGGCACTGGCCGGGCTACGGGACGGTCTGGGGCTGGGAGCCCGAGGGCTCGCCTCAGGGGTTCATGCTGGCCCTGTGGCGCGGGTCGGAGGTCATCGTCGCGGCCTGGTACCGGGGGTCGCCGTGGAGGGTTCGGCGGGTCGTCTTCCCGGGTCCGGTGGGGTCGGTGGTTGGGGTGGCGGTCGGGGCGAGCGAGCGCCGGGACGCGCGGTCGGTCTCGTTGGTGTTCGTGATCGACGGGGGGAGGCTGTCCGTCTACCGGTTGGTCGCCAGCGTGGTCTTGCCCAGGGCCGGGAGGGGGCGGCTGTCCG
>JBDOKE010000199.1:0-2681 GCA_039833815.1 Methanobacteriota archaeon
GGCGCCACCACATCCTCCACCACGGCGACGCGGGCTCCCTCACCCAGGATCGCCCCGACCCCCTCGCCACCCCACCCCGGAACCCCCACGACCAGAACCGCGACCCGGGGCACTCGATTGGGCCAGCCCGGCGGGGCGGTCCAACCCATCCGAGCCAGCCTAAGGCAGGCTTTCCGGGCCGCCCAGACGGCCGCAGCGACCGCCGTGCACGCCCTCGCCCGGGCGATCGCCCGCGCCAGCGCCTCGCAGGCGGTTAGCGCCGCGCGCTCCCTCTACCGGACCATCGCTAGGGCCGTCACCACGCTGGCCCGGGCCGTGCACGCGGTTGCGAGGCGCTCCCAGCGGGTTGGGCTGACCTCGGGCCGCCGCGGGGGCCTCACCCGGTCGATCTCGTTCCACGGGTCCCGACCGGTGGCTCGGGCCGCGGCCGGGTCCCCGGTCACCGCCCCCACGGCCGCGGGATCCACCCGGGCGGCTGCCGCCCACCGAGCCGCTCGGGCCGCCCGGAGGGAGCCGATCCCGACCCGGACGCCCCATGCGATGCGTCGAGCGGGTTCCGCCTCCACCCCACCCCGGCAGATCTGGGAGTGGGTGCTGGCCCTGCTGCTGACGCTCCTGACCCTGTCGGCCGGGGTACTTTGGAAACGGTACGAGATTACCGGGAAACCGACGAGGTGGTGATCGCCTAGAGCTCGAACCATCCGGGCAGGGCGTACGGGACGCGCGGTCTGCGCCCCTTCAGGAACGCGTCCAGCGCCTCCTTTCGGCCGACCCCGGGGAGCCGGGCGAGCGTGTCCGGCCCGTCCTCCCTGCGGATCGGTAGCGGGACGATCTCCACGGAGCGCGCCCCGTGTCCCACCACGAGCCCGTTGATCCACTCCCCGGGACTTCGCTCGGCCACCAGTCGGCACGCGATTGGGTAGGAGCCGATCTGCCGGGCGAATTCGGGCTTTCGGGGCTCCACGCGGAGGCGCCGGAGGACGGTCCCCTTCGGGACGACGCGGCGGAGCAGCTTCGGGTCGATCTCCTCCCGGACGAACCGCTTGAAGGCGGTTGCCCGCTCCCGGTTTCGCTCGAGCCATCGGGTCCCGTGCCGCTCCATCTCCGTGCCGGGGAACGGGACGACGTTGCGCACGTTGATCCGCCGGACGACGAGGCCCCGCTCCACCAGCTCCCTCAGCGCGCGCTCGTCGGTCCGATAGCGCTCGCGGTCCTCGCCGATCAGCCCGCACACGAGGTTGATCCCGGGGAGCACGTACGGGAGGCCGTTCCATCCGCGGATGCGGCCGATCGAGGTCACGACGCGGATGGCGCGGAACGCCTCCTCCCGGGACCGCACGTTGAGGTTGTTGCGCTCGGCGACGCGCTCGTCGAAGGTCTCGACGCCGAAGGCGAGCACGTTGCCGGGGGTCCCGTACCGGACGAGGAGCTTCGTGATCTCCCGGGACTCCTCCGGGTGCTCGGCGATGACGGCGGGGTTGGCGTTGTCCACGTGTAGGGTAAGCAGGTCCGGCGCGACCGCGTTGATCCCGCGCAGCAGGCGGCGCAGGGCCTCGGGGTTGGGCCGGGGTCGCTCGGTCTCGCCGATCCCGCGGGCCAGGTAGGAGTAGATGCACGGCTGCCGGCCCAGCCGGAAGTGCCGCACGCCGACCCGGTAGAGCGCCTTCACCTCCTCGACGATGTGCTCGGGTGGTCGGAATCGGGGTCGGCCGTACCTCGGGACCTCCGTGCAGAAGGAACAACCGCCGGTGAGGTACCGGGGGCAGCCGCGGTAGGTCTCCAGCTCGGCGATCACGGCGTCGGGGTAGTCCACGTGCTCGCGGGCGGCGGGGGCGCCCTTAACCGCGTACTCTCGGAGCTCCTCGACCGTGCGCTCGCGCTCCGGGTCCACGGTTTCGGGCGAGCCCTCGCGGACGAGGTCGTGCACGACCGCCTCGACGTCCCCGGTGGCGACGAGGTCGACGCCCCCGATCTCGGTCTCCGGGGGCTCGCCCCCGATCCGGCCGTGGCCGGCCTGGGCGGCCGGGCCGCCGAGAACGGTGATCGCGTCCGTGCCCCGCAGGATCTCGAGCATCTCGCTCAGGTCCGCGGGCTCGGCGCCGAGGTACCGGCCCGGGGTGTGCACGCCGCAGATGCCCACGACGACGTCGAAGCGGTCGAGGTTGACCTTCCCCGCCCGCACCCGCTCGATGGGAACGTAGCGGACCTCGGAGGCGCCGGCGGCCCGGGCGGCCCCGTAGGCGTACCGGGGGTGGGTGCCGAGGTAGGGTGGGACGCCGAGCCCCGCGGGCTCGTCGGTGTACCCGTCGACGATGGCGACCCGCACGCGGGGGCTACCCCAGGAACTGGTCGAGCGTCTTCTGGGCGGTCGACTCGCCCACGATCTGCCCCCGTGAGTACCCGAGGGCCTTCATGATGCGCTCGACGGCGGGCAGGATCTGGTGCTCGATGTAGTAATCGATGTCCGGCTCCTTACCCTCCTCGCGGGCCAGCTCGACGGGGTAGGCCTTGTCGCTGACGCTGCCGGGACCGCGGACGATCACGTAGCGGACGATGGTGCCGGGCTCGGGCTCGGTGCCCAGGTGCCGGGCGAGTCGCTGAGCCGCGCGGACGTGCGGACCCTTCTGGACGTACTCGGAGGGTTTCTTCGTGAGCTGGGAGGTGACGGCGAGCTCGTCCAG
>JBDOKE010000200.1:0-1718 GCA_039833815.1 Methanobacteriota archaeon
CTGACCCCGGAGTACGTGGATCGGTTGGTCGAGGCGGGGATGACGGACATCGGGATCGACGTCAAGGGGTTTCGGCCGGAGACGTTCGCCCGGATCGCGGGCGTGGACGGGGAGCGGGCGGCGGAGTACCTGGACAACGTGCTGCGGGTCCTGGAGTACCTGGGGGACGAGTACCTGGGCGAGGAGCTGTTCGTGGGTGTGGGGATCCCGTACAACCCCGAGCTCGTGGACAAGGAGGAGGTCTTCGCGCTCACGGACTGGCTGTACGCGCACGTGGGGGAGGAGCTGCAGGTCTGCTACCTTGATTACCGACCGGAGTTCCGGCGCCGGGACCTGCCCCTGCCCCGGTACGAGGACATGGTGGAGCTGGAGGAGTACGCGCGCTCGCTGGGGTTTAAGCGGGTGCACGCGCAGAAGGTCTCGGTGCGGCGGTAGCGGGGGCCCTTTTAGACCCCCGATGACGAGAGGGTAGGTTGCCGTAGCCGGTCCAGCGATGCGGAGAGCCGTCCCGACCGGAGGGGGTCCCCGGTTGCCCGTCCACCCTATCGAGTCCCGGTACGGGTCGGAGGAGCTGCGCCGGGTCTTCTCGGAGGAGAACAGGGTGGCGAGGATGCTCGAGGTCGAGGCGGCGCTGGTGCGGGCGCTCTCCGAGGCGTTCGACTTCGTCCCGGAGGAGGCGGCGGACGAGGTTGAACGCGCGGTGGAGGAGATCACACGGGACGAGGAGGAGCTGCGGCGATTCGTGGAGCGGGTGAAGGAGATCGAGGCGGAGATTCGGCACGACGTGATGGCGCTGGTGCGGGCGCTCTCCGAGCGGTGCGAGGTGGGCGGGGACTACGTTCACCTGGGCGCCACCAGCAACGACGTCATCGACACCGCGCACGCGCTGATCCTTCGGGACGCGATCCGTGTCATCTACCGAAAGCTCCGGAGGCTGGCGGGGCTGCTGGCGGATCGGGCGGAGGAGTACGCGGACCTGCCGATCGTGGGTCGAACGCACGGCCAGCACGCGGTCCCGACGACGCTGGGAATGAAGTTCGCGATCTGGGCGCGGGAGGTTGTCCGGCACCTCGAGCGGCTGCGGGAGTGCGCCGAGCGGGTCCTGGTCGGCCAGCTCTCCGGCGCGGTGGGTACGATGGCCGCGCTGGGCGAGAAGGGGCCCGAGGTGGAGCGCCGGGTGATGGAGCTCCTGGGCCTGCGCCCGGTGACGGTCTCCAACCAGGTCATCCAGCGGGATCGGTACGCCGAGCTGATCTCGGTCCTGGCGCTGATCGGGAGCACGCTGGACAAGATCGCCCGGGAGATTCGACACTTGCAGCGCACGGAGATTCGGGAGCTGGAGGAGCCGTTTGACCCGGAGAGGCAGGTGGGATCCTCCACCATGCCGCACAAGCGCAACCCCATTCGTTCCGAGCGGGTGTGCAGCCTGGCCAAGGTCCTCCGGTCCAACGTGCAGGTGGCGCTCGAGAACGTGCCGCTGGAGCACGAGCGGGACCTCACGAACTCCGCCAGCGAGCGGGTCCTGTTCCCGGAGCAGTTCCTGCTCCTGGACGAGATGCTGGACCTGACGATCACCAACCTGGAGGGGCTCCGCGTCAACGAGGAGAACATCCGCCGCAACCTGCACCTGACCAAGGGGCTCAACATGGCGGAGGCGCTGATGGTCGAGCTGGTCAAGCGCGGCATGGGTCGGCAGGAGGCCCACGAGCTCGTCCGGC
>JBDOKE010000201.1:0-20040 GCA_039833815.1 Methanobacteriota archaeon
CCACCGAGACCCCGCACGGCTCCGCCAGGTCCACCTTGTTGATGACCAGCACGTCCCCCTCCCGGATGATCATCGGGTGCTTACCGACCACGTCCTCGCCCTCCGGGGCCGACACGACCACCACCCGCTCGTGCGCCCCGACCGGGAAGTCCACCGGGCAGATCAGGTTCCCAACGTTCTCGATGAACAGCACGTCGATCTCGTCCAGGTCCGCCTTTTCCTCCAGGTGCTCCAGCCCGTGCTGCACCAGGTGCGCGTCCAGGTGACACTCCCGCCCGGTGTTCAGCCCCACCACCGGCACGCCCAGGCGCTCGAACCGCCGCTCGTCGTACTCGCTCACCACGTCCCCGGCGAGCACGGCGAACGAGTACTCGTCCCCGTACTCTCGGATGATCCACTCGATGATCGACGTCTTGCCGGAGCCGATCGACCCCAGGAACTCGACGGCCCGCACCCCGTGATCGTCCAGGTGCTCCCGCACGTCCCTCGCCAGGTTCTCGTTCACCTTTAACAGGTCCTCCGACGCGTCGACCTCCTCCACCCGGTGCATGAAAAATCACCCGAACTCCAGCCTAATGGTCCGCACCTCGCACGAGTCGCCGCCCTGGATCTCCACCGACCTGGACCCGCACCTCGGGCACTTTAAGCCGAGGAGCGAGGGGAGCTCGTCCGAGCCGAACGCGGCGTGAAGGGCCGGGTCCCGGACGTCCTTTAAAGCTTCCTCCTCGTCCGTGCTCCACTCCTCCCCGCACTCCCGACACCGCAGGCGGCCCCGCTCCAGCTCGATCTCGAACTCGGCCCCCTCGGCCGGGGTCCCCTCGGCCAGCGTCTCCAGGCAGAACCGCAGCTGCTCCGGGTTCACCATCGTGAACTCGCCCACCCGGATCCTCACCCCGAGCACGCGCTCCGCCCCGCGCTCCTCCGCGACCTCTAAAACCACGTCCAGGATCGACTGAGCGAGGCTCAGCTCGTGCAAGCTCGTCCCCAGGGGTACCGGGCCGTTGCCGGGTAAACTCGTTTTGGTCGGAGCGGGCCCCGGGGACCCCGAGCTCCTCACCCTGCGCGCCGTCCGGGCCCTGTCGGAGGCGGACGTAGTGCTCAAGGACCGGCTCGTTCCGGACGCCGTGGTGGAACGGTACGCGCCCGACGAGGCGGAGATCATCGACGTGGGCAAGCGACCCGGGGGCCGCGGATGGACGCAGGAGGAGATCAACGAGGTGATCGTGCGCGAGGGGCGCCGGGGCCGGACCGTGGTCCGGCTGAAGAGCGGGGACCCGATGGTCTTCGGCCGCGGCGCGGAGGAGCTCGAGGCCGCACTCCGGCACGGGATCGAGGTCGAGGTGATCCCGGGCGTCACCTCGGCCGTCGGCGTCCCCTCCTCCGTGGGACTCCCGCTCACCCACCGCCGGTACGCCTCCAGCTTCGCCGTCGCGACCGGTCACGAGGACCCGAGCAAGGAGGAACCCCGGGTCGACTTCGAGGCGCTCGCCCGGGCGGCCGACACGCTCGTCATCCTCATGGGCGCGCGCCGACTCCGGGAGATCGCCCGGGACGTGCAGCGCGCGGTGGGGGACGCGCCGATGGCGATCATCGAGCGCGGCACGACCGAGGACGAGAGGATCCGCGTCTGCAGGGTGTCCGACGCCGCCTCCGGCCGCGTGCGGGCGAACCCGCCCGCCGTCATCGTCGTCGGAGACGTGGTGAGATGGTGGTACGATCTGGCGGGTAAGGGGCACGTTGAGGGTTAAGCTGCGCGCCCTGCTGTACGCGTGGAGGTACGCGCGGAACCTCATCAAAGATACCGTTACGGTCACCACCGTCCGATACGCGGCCCTGTACGTTTCCTTCCTGCTGCTCCTCGGTACCCTCGGCTTCTGGTGGCTGGAGGATCGACCCCTCGTCGACGCCCTCTACACGACCGTGTTGATCCTCACCGGAGTCGGGTGCGCGAACCCCCCGCGAACCCCCTCCGGCAAGCTCTTCACGATCGTCCTTCTGGTCGCGGGGCTCGGCGCGCTCGTTCACATCATCTCCCGCGTCTTCGGAGCCCTGCTGCGGGGCGACGTGCTGTTGCGCCTTAAGGAGAGCGACGCGCTCGCCAGGATCGAGCGCCTGCGAGACCACGTGATCGTGTGCGGTTACGGCCGCGAGGGCCGCGAGATCGCGGAGAACCTCCGGGAGTTCGGGTTCGACGTGGTCGTCGTCGACAAGGACCCGGAGAAGTGCGAGCGGGCCTTCCGTCGAGGTTACCTGGCCGTGCAGGGGGACGTGACCTCGGAGCAGACCCTGAAGAAGGCCGGGGTGGAGCGTTCCCAGGCCGTGGCCCTCGTCACCGGCTCGGACGAGACCAACGTCTTCGCCTGCGTCCTGATCCGGGACCTCAACCCGGACGTGTGGATCGTGGCCGCCGCCAAGTCCCGCACCGGCGTTCGCACCCTCAAGCGGGCGGGCGCGGACGAGGTGGTCAACATCTACCGGGCGGCGGGCACGGCCATCTCGGACCTCCTCATCGAGCCCCTCTCCTTCACCGTGACCGTCCGGCACCCCCTGGAGCGAACGAAGGAGGAGCTGCTCAGCATCGTCCGCAACGGCGGGATCGTCGTGGACGTGCGCTACCACGTTCCCTCCCTGCCGGAGCCGCTGAAGAAGGAGCTGTGGATCGAGGACGAGAAGGACGTGAGGTCCCGACACGAGCTCCACCGGGAGACCCGCACCCGGCGCGCCCTGGAGCGGCTGCACGAGCTGTCCAAGGACGTGCACTCCCACAAGATCGTCGTCCGACGCGAGGAAGACCGAAAGCGCATCATCGAGGCCCTGAAGGAGATGGGTATCCTGGTCGGCGTCGACATGACCCACGAGGAGGTGCTCAAGGAGGTCTTCGGGACCGAGATCTAGCCACCCGAACCGCCGCGCTCACCACCCCGCGCAGGGAGGGCTCTCGGGCCGTGACCACCTCCAACCCCGCCCGCTCCAGCTCCCTCGCGGTCACCGGCCCGATGCTGACCACCGGCTCCGGCAGGTCGGTCCCCACCGACCTCAGGAAGCACCGGGCGGTCATCGCGCTGAAGAAGCAGACCACGTCGAAGTCCCCAGGATCCACGCGCACCCTCCAGGGTTCCAGATCGTACACCTCCAGCTCCCTCACCCGCGCCCCGAACCGCTCCAACCGCTCCCGCAGCTCGTCCGTCCGCCGTCGGGACCGCAGCGCGAGCACGCGGGAGTAACCGCGCAGGGCGTCCGCCAACGCCCCCGTCGTGAACCGCTCCGGCATCACGTCCACGTCCAGCCCGCATCCCTCCAGCGCCCTTCCCGTCGTCGGGCCCACCGCGGCCACGTCCACCCCCGACTCACGCAGCGCCCTCAGCTCACCACCCTCGAGGAACTCGACGGTCCGCGGGCTCGTGAACGCGACGACATCGTACCGGCGCAGGAAGCCCACGGTCAGCCGGGGACGGGGTAGGGGCACCAGCCGCACCGGGTGCGCGATCTCCACCTCCAGCCCCGCTCGAGCGAACGCCCGGCGCGTCTCCCGGTCCAGCCCGGGCGCCCGGACGGCGAGCGCCCTCAACGCTCCCGCCGCTCCCGAAGCTTCTCGGCGATCATCAGCAGCGTTTTCCGTTTGGACTCCACCTTATCCACGATCAACCGGCCCCGATCCTGCCACCAGCGCTTCGGGTACCGCTTGTCTCGCTGCACCTCAGGGTTCAGCCCCAGCTCCTCCGCAACCTCGGCGATCTCCCGGAGCCTCGGATTCTTCACGGCCAGCTTCTTAGGCACCTTCCTGCCCTCCGAGCGCGACCGCTCGGCGTCGAAGTACACGGGCCAGACCACGACCCGATCCTTACCCTTCAACCGGACCGTCGGCGTCTCCGACAACCGAACCCTCCCCAGAGCGGTACTATCGGTGGCACGGGCAGCCGCCTCCGGGCGGGCTCGCCACCGCCCTTCCGGGCCTCCTCGGTGGAGGTGGGCTTGGAGGAGATCGCGGGCCGGTTAACCCCGGAGCCGCCACCGGAACCGATCACCACGCTCCGCACCGGGACGGAGAGTATGCGGAGGACCCTCAAGTGGACCAGCGGGATCTCCACGATCTGGCCGGTGAAGGCCAGGCTCGCGAAGGGTTTCCGCACCAGGCACTCGACCGGGATCCCGTTCCTGAGCAGGATCCGGGCGATTTCCAGCACGTCGGAGATCGTGGAGGCCAGCAGGATGTGAAAGCGCGCCTTCAGCCCGCCACCCAGGTCGACCTCCCTCCCCCCGACGACGAAGGGCTTCAGATCCTCCGGAAGCCCGGTCCGCGGCACCGGGAAGAACAGCACCGGCACCATCGCGCCGGACGACTCCTGCAGCGGGTTCGAGATCGCCTCCACGGCCTCCGCGATGTTCAGCTCCAGCGAGTAGGAGGGGACGAGGTAGTAGTCCTTCTCCCACGAGTAATCCCTCCCCTGCAGGGTGGAACAGTCCTTCACGACGAAGTACCTGCCGTCGTCCGAGACGCCCGCGAGCAGGACCGCGTGCAGGGCGGGGGGCACGATGACGAACCACCGGCTCACCGTGGCCAGCGGGGCGTAGATCACGACCCCAATCCCGTTGGGGTCCTGGAAGTCCGAGGCCAGGGAGAGCAGGGCCGGGAACCAGGGCGGCGAGGTCGCGGCCATCGGCCCGTCCGTCTCCCGATCCTCCGCCGGGATCCCCGTCATTCGAGTGAACCAGGACTCCCGCAGCTCCAGGTTCAGCGGGGTTACATCCGTCCCCGCCGTGGACCGCCAGAACCCCTTCGCGACCGCGAGGTTGTACAGGGTGAGCGCCGCCACCTCCCCGCACCACGTGTGATCCGGCACCCCGTCCCCGTCCACGTCCCGCCCGAACTCCACCTGCCCGTAGTCCGGGTTCGCCACCAGGAACCGCACGCGCGAGGGGTGCATCAGGGGCACCTTCACCTCGCCCTGGGCCGTCTCCAGCTTCACCGCCGTGATGGTCCAGTCGTACTCCTCCACCCGCACGCCCGCAACCGGCACGGTGAGAAGCAGAAAGGCGATGAGCGGTGCGAGCATGACGACGACCACCCCGGGGGAGCGCCCGGATGAGGCGGTTCGAGCTGGACGTGATCCTCCCCGACAAGCCCGGGCAGCTGGTGCGCATTCTCGAGCCGCTATCCGAGGTCGGCGGGAACGTTATTAGCATTTCACACTCGCGCGAGGGTGACCGTGCACGCGTGCACCTCGTGTTCGAGGCGGACGAGCGGGCGGCCCGCGAGTACTCCCGCCGCATCAGCGAGCTGGAGGACGTCAAGATCCTCCGCTTCGGCCGCGGCCCCGGGCACGAGATGGAGGTCGTCCTCATCGGGCACATCGTGGACACGGACATCAAGGACACGATCGACCGCGTCAACGCGGTGCGAGGCGTCCAGGTCGTGGACGTCGACCTGGAGATGCCCGACCCCGAGCGCCGCTCCTCCGCCGGCTTCACCGTCATCTACGAGGACGAGGACGCCCTCCTGGAGGCGGTCCGCGTCATCGAGGAGATCGCCGAGGAAAAGGACCTCACCGTCCTCTTCCCCCTGGAGGTGGTACGGTGCGCGTCGTCCGCCTCTTCGTGATCGGACTCGGCGCCGTCGGCCGCGGCCTCATGCGACTACTCCGAGAGAAGCGCGACCAGTACGCCCGCCGGCGCGACGTCCGGGTCGAGCTCTCCGGCGTCGCGGACTCCCGGGGCGCCTGGATCGGCGAGGACCTCGACCCCGAGGAGGTCCTCCGCGTCAAGGAACGGCACGGCACGGTCGCCGCCGCCGGCGACGAGCGCGACGCCCTCGAGGCGATGGAGGACGCGGACTTCGACGTCCTCGTCGAGCTCACCCCAACCGACATCGAGACCGGGGAGCCCGGCCTCTCCCACATCCTCAAGGCGATCGAGCTCGGCCGCCACGTCGTCACCGCCAACAAGGGCCCCCTCGCCGTCGCCTACGACCGCATCATGCGCGCGGCCCGGCGCCGCGGCGTCATCGTCCGCTACGAGGCCACCGCCGGCGGCGCCATGCCCGTCTTCAACCTCGTCCGCGAGACCCTCAAGAGCGTGGACGTACTCTCCATCGAGGGCGTCCTGAACGGCACCGTCAACTACATCCTCACCCGCATGGAGGCCGAGGGCCTCTCCCTCGACGACGCCCTCGCCGACGCCCAGTCCCGCGGCATCGCCGAGGCCGACCCCAGCATGGACATCGAGGGCTGGGACACCGCCTGCAAGATCGTCATCCTCGCCAACGCCATCCTCGGCGTCCGCTGCACCATCGACGACGTCGACGTGACCGGCATCCAGGACCTCACGCCCGAAGCCATCCGCATCGCCAACGAACGCGGCTACCGCATCAAACTCATCGGCCGCGCCGACCGCGACGGCGACCTCCTCGTCCGACCCTGCCTCGTACCCAAATCCGACCCCATCGCCCGCGTCCGCGGCGTCATGAACGTCGTCCGCCTCGAGACCGACGTGGCCGGCACCATCTACGTCTCCGGCCGCGGCGCCGGCCCCCTGGAGACCGCCAGCGCCGTCATGAGCGACATCCTCTCCATCGCCGAGCGCGCCTCACGGGAAGGGTAGCCACCGAAGCAGGCTCTCCAACACCGAGGACACGTGCCACCCCGACCGCTCCCCCTCCGACCCTTCCACCACCTTAAGCACCTCCGCTACGGCCGGCGAGAGTCCGCGGGTGCCCCGCAACGCCTCCACCACGTCCCGCGAGAACCGCCGCACGACCCACTCGTCGTGATTCAACAGCGCGTTCACGTACTCGCGCAGCCGATGACCCAGGTTCTCCAGCGCCAAGGCGAACGCCCCCTCCGGATCCTCCGTCGACCTCTTCACCGCCCTCGCCAACCCGCGCACGTCGAACCCCACCTCCCGGCGGTACGCCCGCACGTACTCCAGCCCGCGCAGCGCCGGCAGCGCGACCTCCCGATCCACCGGCTCCCCCTCCATCTCGATCCCCGTCACGTACAGCACCGCGCCCACCTCGATGACCCGAGACCCGAGATCCCGCCAGTGCTTCCGGCTCGGCGCCAACCGCCCGCCCACGTACAGGCACAGCGAGCCCGCGAGCGTGGGACTCGACACTCAGAGCACCCCCCGCTACTCCCAGCCCCACCTCCTGCACACCTCCACGACCCGCCGAGCCGCCTCCACATCGCCCCGATCCACCCTACCCTCCACACCCACCCGCTCCAGCACCCGCGCCAGCAGCGCACCCGTCCAACTCGGGCGGGAGATGTCCGGCTCCTCCTCACTACCTCCCCGGAACCAGCCCAACAACAGCCAGAGCGTGCTCCTGATCCACGTGTAGGTGATGTGTCCCAGCGCCGCCAGGATCGCGAACGCCAGCCCCCACGTCGGCAGCAGCTCCGAGAACTGACCCCCGTTCAGCGCGACGTAGATCGCCGCCGCACACACCAGCAGATCCGCCACCGTGAACCAAGTGGTCGCCTCGATCCGGCGCTCCAGCAGCAGACCCGCCGCCAGCGAGATCGCGGCCAACACCATGCACACCAGCCCCATCACGACCCACACCGTGACGTGCACACCGGTCACCCCCGACTACTCCGACCTCAGCTCCCCCAGCTTCTTCGCAATCTCACCCATCAAATCCTCACCGACCAGCACCCGACCCGCGATCTCCAGCACCGGCTCCTCCACCACCCGACCGATCACCGAGACCGGGCACCCGCACTCCGAGCACACCCGCAGCACCTCCCCCACGTCGCCCTCCCCCACCACCGCCAGCACGTTGTCCCAGTTCCTCGTGATCGACGAGTACGGAACCGAGTCCAGCCGCATCCCCACCCCCGACTTCGCGCACACCAGCGCCGCCATCGCCACCAGACCACCCTTCGTCACGTCCTTCGCCGCCTTCACCAGCCCCCGCCGCGCCACCTCCGGGAACGCCCGGAACAGTCTCCGGGCCTTCTCCATCCGCTCCTCGAACCCACCGTGGATCGGCTCCCCCACGAGCACCACCACGTCGCCCGGCTCCGCCCCCTCGTCCGTGATCGGCTCCGGCGCCACCAGCTCGCCCATCACCGTCAACGACACCTTCGGCTCCTCCACGTCATCCTCCACCATCGTGTTCCCACCCAGCACCTCCAGCCCCAGCTCCCGCGCCTGCCGCCCGATGCACTCCGCCGCCTCCAACGCCCCCTCCTCCGACGGCGCGATGATCGTGTCCACCACGAACCGCGGCCGCCCACCCGCCACCAGCACGTCCGTCGCCGCGTGCACCACCGCCGACTTCCGCACCAGCCGAAACGCGTACGGCCCGTCCGCGCTCACCACTAATCCATCCTCCACGCTCACCACCGCCGCGTCGTCGAAGTCCGCCAGCCCCACCCGCGCCTCCGACTCCCCCGGCAGCAGCCGCTTCACCACCTTCACGTCGTCCACCGCGTACCGCAGCACGTGCTCCCGCAGGTCCACCGCGACCACCCCGGCCGGTCCCGGGCGAGCGCGGGACTTGAGTCCTACTCACGGAGTGAAGTTGATCCACGGCGGTTGCTGGCCCTGGAGAATCGTTATGTAACATGAAACGATTCGCTCTGCAACCCCGAGCCCGCCAGCGCGGCCTCACAACCGCGGCGGACGCCCACCCTCTGAACGCCCAGCTCCGCCGACAGTCGGCCGAATCCCGGGCCGGGTTGCTTGGATCAAGACCAACCGCGGGTCGGTTGTGATCGTAGGGCACCCCGATCGATCCCGTTCGATCCTTGCATGTGAGCGTGGAGTGGGGTCTCCGGCGTTCCATCCGGATTCTCGAGAGCGCGGGCGGGCAAGCCCGAGTCCGGGTGAGAAGATTTCCTCTTCAACTTCACTCCTTGGAGGGAGTTGCCAGGCGGGCGGTCCCGGAGGCCAGTGAAGAGGCCATCCAGCGCGTGCTCACCAAGGTCAAGCAACTGGGCACACCACGCGTGCCCTCAAACTCTCGACCTCGCGCATTGGAAGTGGATGGGCGGGGAGGAGCTAGCTCGAGCCATACTGCCGCGACCCTCTCGACCCCACGCTCGCGCGAGAGACGCTGAAGGCTCCCCGGCGCGGTGGCCACCTGAGAAAGGACGGGAACGAGTACACTACTTCCAAGTGACCGGGCACCGCGTACCAGGGCACCTAATTCGAGACCCGCCGAGCTTCCAGCAGGTCTCAAGCATCGAGGAACGCCCGATGTCCCTTCCGGTAGTGTTAACAGTGCGTTCACGCTCCGGACAAACCCACGCCCCTTTATTTTTCGCGGAAAGCCTGGTGCCGAGGCGGTCGCACGAACGCACTAAGAGCGACCGCCCTCCTCGTGGCCGCTCTGGTGGTAACGATCGCGGGAGCGGCCTGTGACTCACCACCACCATGGGCAGATTGGGTCGTAGGCCTGCCTGATGACGTCAAAAAGTACGTAACGAGGGACAGCGAAGTTGTAGACTGGGTTAGCTCGTGGCCGCTGAGCAACTGGGTCAGGGCGGCCAAGTACATCATTTACTATGCTCCGAAATACAATGAGGACCCAACCCCGGAGAGAGTAGTCCAGGTAGCTGAAGGTCGGTTCCCACTGCCAGACTGTGTCGAGAGCCACATCCCGAAGTGGAGAGAGGTGGACTGGAGCCAGGAGCACAGGTACACCGAGAGAGACTTTGCGAACGATGTGAAGGTCGACAACCCAGGCGTGGCGGAGACCGAATTGTTCAAGGCCGCCGTGAGGATAGCCTACTGGGTTGCGAGCAAAATTGAAGCCAAAGATGAGCCCACGCCGATCGAACCAGGAGGGCAGGGGCTCCCATTCTCGGCGTTTACACCGCTTGATGTCCTGAAGAACCACTCGCGCGGATGGAACTGCGCTGGACATGCAGTCCTTGCGGCAGCCCTCATGAGAGCCGCGACGATTCCAGTTAGAGTCGTAGCGAAACCGGGCCACGCGTGGGTGGCCTTCTACAACCAAGACGGCAGGTGGGTTCAGGTCGACCCCACAGGCGACGTCGGACATCCACTCGCGTACATGCAGAGATACCACTTCAGACCGAGAAGCTGGGAGGAAGTGCCAATAAAAGACCTAAAAGAATACGTGTGCAGCAAATTCAGCGGTTACCACATAAACGACGGTCGTGTGAGTATTGAGGACATAAAGCGCGAGTGGATGCCAGTAAGTCCACTGCTGCCAGCGCTCGCGATGGTGCTGTCGCTCCTAGTGTACAGGAGGGAGAAAGCGGTGGCGTCGTGAATCCAGCTGGTTCTTCCCCTACCCCCTTCTTCACCCGTCTCTGGCCATGACTTCTGACTCGCGCAACCAACGCCAAACGGCTATTGGAACGCGATTGTGCTCCGCGCTAAACCGCAGGTGCGATGTGGAAGGGGTGGTAAAGTGAAGTCAGCATGGCTCCTATTAGGAGTCCTACTAGTGCTTAGTGCTCCTGCTAGCGCATCGCAAGTAGGGTTGGTTAGTGATTGCCTGCAGGTCATGAATAAGGTTAAAGATGGTGTAGTACAGGCGTCCAATAAGTGTGACAAATTGCTTAAGCTGATGGATGATTGTGAGAAGAAGGGGGCTGACTTATCCGAGATTAGAGGTAACGTGGAGCTGTCGAAGAGGTACTTGGATGAGTCGGTACCAGTGTACGAGTGGTCCATCAACATAATGCAAGATATCCTAAGCACCCTCAACAAGCACAAGGGTGATAAGGAGCTAGTAGTCGACGTGCTGGATGGTAACAACGGCGTACTGATGGCGCGGCTCAGTTTGTACTACGCTTTGAGGGACTTGGATGACTTGAACAGGATGCTGGATGATGCCATCAATGCTTGCAATGACTTTCTGAATGGCAAGGTGAGTAAGGAGGACTTTGAGAAGAGAATCAAGAGCATTCTGACTTCGGGGGCGGGTGTTGTTGGGTTGTCTGCTAGTCTCAGGAAGACCGCATATAACGTGGCTAAAATGGTGAATTCTGCGTGGGCAAGGTTGAAGTCTCATGAGAAGGAGCTTGAGAAGGTCCGCGCGTCGAGGTTCAAGTTGGGCTTGGCAGCCTTCGGACTGGTCGTGGGGCTCGCGCTTGCGGGCCTCTCGATGCTGCAGCCGACCCTGCTCGGAGTCCTAGGGCCCATCCTGAGCGTGCTCGCTCAGGTCGTCACGCTCGCAGTGCAACTAGCCAACCTAATCCCGTTACCAGCCTAAGGGGGTGTGTTAGCATGCCAGCGTACCTCGTCCTGGGGCTGATCCTGGCGCTAGCCCCAGCCTCGGGAGAGCCGGTGGTCCAGGGGAGCCTGTCGGAGGACCTGAAGTTCCTGCGGGAGTACTTCCAGGAGCAGGTGCTGCCCGAGTGGAAGAATGAGCCGCGCGTGATCGTGGACTGCAGTGAATGGTACCATCACCTGGTCTACCTCCCGGGCAGGAACCTGTTCGTGGGTACTGACGAGCCGGTCATGGTGAGCGTTGAGCCGGGGAGTGTTCGGGTCGAGGTGCGGACGGAGGCGGGTGACAAGTCGATCCAGGTCTCGAGGGGAGCGAGCGGTCCCGCGGTGGTTTCAGTGTCAGACATCAATGTGGGTGTGACCGTCCTCACCGGTGACTGCGTCTGCGAGGTGAAGGTCGGTGGGACGGTAGGTGGTCCGCCGTGCTGCGTCGCGGTCCTAAAGAAGGGTGGTCAAGTGATCGCCAAGGAGAGCTTCGAGCTCTTCCTCTCGGATGTGGAGTACTGGGTGTACTCGGACCGGGTGATCATGAGGGTCCTGGGGTTCAGGCCGGAGGGTGACTGGCCGTTTTATCGGAAGGGCGAGCCGCTGGCGGTCACCGTGACCTTTGACCTGGGCGGCGGTAGGATCCTCGTGGACAGGGAGAGGGTCACGGACGCGGCGCTGATCGAGAGGATGAGAAGGGCCTCTGAGTTGCTGGAAGGGCCAATTAGAGGAGCCGTCCTGCGCATGGGTTCGGGCGTCGAACCACTGTACACGAAGTTCGGCGTGCCGAGGGATGACCCGCTGGCACAGTTCATCGACAGGGTCATCCAGTTGTACCAAGAGGGTGCGAGCGAGGAGGAGCTTCAGAGGGTAATGAGCGAGCGACCGAACGTCGAGTTCCTGTTCCCGAAAAGGAGCGAGGAGACGCCTGGACTGCCGGTCTGGGTGCTGCCACTGCTGCCGGTACCGCTGGCGAGCCGCCGAGGCGGCGCCTGACGCCCACCTCTCACTCCTCACTTTGACTCTCAGGGAGCGCGCTGGTCGTGCCGGTGGGTTTGCTGACTGACGCTGCTTGAGTTCGCGTGAGGGTCCCAGAGTCAGCGTGCTCGACCAAGTTCCGTCGCTAATACTATAGCTGGTCAGCACCCTCTCATTAACGACCGCACGACTTAGAGGCCAAGGCATCACACTTTGCGGGTCCCGGCGCTTTATAATCCGAGGAACTTCCTGAGCCTGCGGAGCGGGCTCCTGGAACGTGAAGGAGGCCGTGGTTAGGCTGGTTAGGGAGCACGGTGGTCTCGACAAGCACAGTATCGTGGAGGAGCTGGATTACCCGCGTGAGGTGGTGGAGGAGGCCATTAACCGGGCGGTCGAGGAGGGGCTGTTGATCGAGCCCAGGCCCGGCGAGTACCGGGCCGTCAGGACCGAGTCCAGGCCCGGGGGCGAGCAGGCGGAGGAGGTCATGGCGAACGGTGGGGAGGGCGAGGGTGCCCGGGCGTCGGAGGAGGGCGTTCGGCCCCGCGTCGAAGAAGTCCGCAAGGCGGTCGAGCGGGTCCTGCGGGAGGAGGACGAGACGAGCGTGCCCGAACTCGCCCAGCGCGTGGCTGAGGAGTTGGGCGTCACCACCCTCGAGGTTATGGAGGCCCTGCCCCGGGTCCTCCGCGCGCTTGAGGAGGCGGGTCGGGTGGAGCGGGATGGGGATGAGGTCCGGTGGGTGCCGAGTCGGGAGGAGGTTCGGGAGCGCGTGCTAGAGGCGGTGAAGGAGCTGGAGCCTGAGCACTCTGAGGGTGTGCCGAAGCGGGTCCTTGTGGAGCGGCTCTCGGGCGTGCCGCGGGAGCTGGTCGAGGACGCGCTGCGCGAGCTCGTGGAGCGGGGCGAGCTCCTCGAGCCCCGACCCGGGCGTTACGAGACCCCGGGCGCTTCCGACGACTCTGACGGTGCCGCTCCGGCCGAAGGGGACGCTCGCAATCGGTCGGTCGAGGAGCCGGACGACTCTGACTCGGGCGAGTGCGGTAGTAGTGATGGGTCCGGGTCGGGTGGGGAAGTTGGGCGTGCTGGGGAGGAGGATCCTCGAGACCGGGTGATGGTTCTCCTCCGCGAGCTCGCTTTGGAGTATCCGAATGGCGTGCCGGAGGATGTCCTGCTCGATCGGGCGCGGGAGGTTGGGTTGGACGAGGATGAGGCGCGTGAGGCCCTGCAGGAGTTGTTGGGTAAGGGCATGGTATCCGCCGCCCTGTGGCCCGATTCTTACCTGCCCAAGCTCAGTCCTGAGGAGGAGCGGGTGTTCCGGAGGTTCTACCGGGAGTACTTGCGGACGTGGGCGGGCGAGTCCGAGTTCGAGTGGGAGGACTTCCTCGACGAGCCTGAAGAGATCCTGCGCCGGGTGGTCCCGGAGGCTGGCGAGGAGGTCGTCCAGCGCGTGCTCACCGAGGTCAAGCGGCTGGACGCGCTCCACCTACCCTCCTGCCTCCTCGACTTCGTGCACCGAAAGGGCGAGGCGAGCGAGGAAGAGCTCATCCAGGTGGGCATGTCGTACATACCCGACTCCGAGCTCGCGCGGGAGACGCTGAAAGCCCTCCAGCGCGGCGGTCACCTGCGGAAGGATGGAGACCTATACCGCGAGCAAGAGGGCGTGCGGCGTCGGGACTGAACGTCGCTATCCCACTTCCTGAGTGCAAGGAGCTCTCTTGAACACGGGTTGGACTGCTGCGGAAGGAAGAGCCTCGTCCCCTGCCGTAGTGTTAATAGCTCGTCCACGCATGGGAGAGTTCGCAGACTTTATTTTTCGGTGGGAGGGGGTTCCTTTCTGGGGGTTAACAGGAGGGTGAGGGCCACTTCGGCCCTCACCCTAGCGGTCGTAGCGGCGACAGCGCTGGCGGGCGTGGCGTCGGCGGAGACCTACGTCCCGCCCTGGTTCTCGTGGGTAGAAAGCCTGCCTTGGGACGTCAAGAGGCACGCGGTCATGAACAGCGGCCTCGTAGACCTTGAGTACTGGGGCCTCTCAAAGTGGGTCCGGGCGGCCAAATACATCGTCTATGTTGCCCCGAAGTACAATCTGCCCGCCGACCCGGACACCGTCTACGCTGTAGGTGAGGGAGCGCGGATCGTCTCAAGGTCCAAGAAAATTGGGGAGTACATCGACTGGTTCAACTTCCAAAAAGTAGAAGTGTACGAGGAGCGGTATTACGTGGACATTGATGGCAGGGAAGGAGAGCTGTCGTGCCCGGTAGACCACGTACCTCGATGGGGCTGCCTGAAGTGGCGGAACATGCCGGGAGTAGTGTCGGAGGGTACTTTCGCAGATTGGGTCCTCAACATGAGCCAGAACCGGAACAAGCGCATCGAGCAGGATGACCTGTTTAGGGCAGCGGTTAGAGTGGCCTACTGGGTCGCCAGCTGGATACCGTTCAAGTGGTACTATGACTTCCGAAGCGGTGGGCACCCGGAAGTCGTCTTGAGAGAATGGTGGCGTGGATGGAATTGCGGTGATCACGCCGTACTGGCCGCGGCCCTGATGCGCGCGCTAGGCATCCCAGTCAAGATCGTCTTGGGCGAGCTATGGGTACCGGAGCGGGGCTGCTGGGTGGGTCATTACTGGCTCCAGTTCTACGCGAAGCCAGGCACGTGGGTGGACATTGACCCAAACGGGGGTAAGAGGAAGATAAACGGTCGCTGGCACTGGTGGTACTCGCAGTCCAACCCGCACAAGGGGTACAGGAGCACGGACGTCGAGGCACAGACGTGGCGGTCGTACTTCAGCCTCGGCGAGCTGCGAGCATGCTGGGAGTCCACCGGGAACAAGCTGAAGCCCAGAGTGTACGAGGTGCGGCATTCCTCACTAGCACTAACGGTGTTGGCAGCAGCCATTCTGGCGCTGGCGCTCAGAAGGCGGAGTTAGCTGGGGGGAAACGCCTCTTGCGCTCTCTTCTCCTCTCGTCCCTACTTTTGTTCTCAGCACTCTCGGCGCAGCTAGTGTTACCAGTTGTGTCCGCCACGGACCCTTCTGTATCATGTGGTCGGCTATCTGACGACTGCAAAGTGTTCTGCGAGCAGGCGGAGCGAGTCCTGCCGTTGTTGTACGGCCACCCGTGCGTGATCATCCCGGGATATCACGACGTTGACCTGCACACTGTCGGTTATCTCCCGGAACAGCGAGCGTTCATCGTCGGCGGGCTCGCACCGAGCCTGGACAAGGTCACCTCGCGCGGCATAATCCTGTCAACACCGTTGAAAATAGAACTTCAGCCCCCTGACCCCGCCGTCGTCGACATCGGCGGCTGGCTCATCCTGTACCACAAGGGCAGGGCGTACCAGGTCAGCACGTACCCGCTAGCACCGGCAGCAGCCGTCGTTACCGTCATCCACGACCAAGAAGCCGAAGACCTCGCCTCCTTCGACTTACCCGACGGGCTCCGGCTCGAGTACCCAGAGCCCGCGGACGTCGAGTTCGAGCTCTCTCGAGAATACTGCACGTTCCGATATTACTACATCAACCCGAAGAAGCTCGACTCCCACCTCGAACTCACCGTTCGGATTCACTTAGACACCGAGCGCGTCGAGTTCGGGTACCGTGTCGTGCACGACCCCGAGCGTGCGAGAGCCCTCTACGAGCTCCTGTACGAAGCCCCGCCCGAGCGACCCGAACAGCCCGGGTTCACCCACCCAACCGGCGTGATAATCCACTCCCTCGCGGGCACGCGAGTGGCGTACCTCGCCTTCAACCTGCCTCAAAGCGTTCCCTTCCTCCCATTCGTCAGGCGCACGGTGAGAGTCTGCGAGGAGGCCTACTCCAGTTATCCATCCCCTCACGAAGCGCCCATCCTCGACCTCCTCACCTGGTGGCTCGAGTGGAGGCTTCAATGGTCGAACGTCCAGCTACCACCAGTCAAGGACGAGCGAGACCGCTACTGTCACGACCTACTCACCCAACCCTGGCTCGCGGCACTCCCCGACCTCCTCGCCGCCACGAGCTCACTCGCCATCATCCTCCCACTCGCACGCTTCGAGCACTGGTGGTTCGAGCGGCTCAAGTCCACGGCGGAAAAACTACGCGCTCGCGGCCTACTCGGCCAGTTCCTCATGACCGTAGCTTACTACGCCCCGGTTGGCCTGCTCGAGGAACTCCTCGGCCGGCTCGTGCTGCCACACCTCGTCCGGCTCGCACTGACGCCGTTCGAGAGGCTTCTCCCCTGGCTGGGTCGAGTGGATTCAAACCGGCTAGCCGATCGGGCGCTGTACTGCGCGGTGGCGCCCGTCGTGGACACGCTCGCAATGCGTCGGGCGGCCACGCTGGCGGGTTCTCCGGTGATCGCAGCGCTCGTTTACGCACTCCTCGACGAGCTGTGGAGGGCCAGGGGGCACTGGTTCGAGCCGAGGTTCTGGCTGCTTGAGGCGCTCGCACTCGCCGCGCTCGTACCGTTCGAGGCGATCCGGGGGCTCCTCTGGTTGGCTTCGCCACCTCCACTCGCTGCGCTCCTCTACGCGCTCTATGGCGCAGGCGTCAACCTTCTACCACCCAGCGCGAACCTCAACCTCGAGAACCAACACCGCCTGATCTGCTCCCTCCTCACGCCACTCTTGGAGCAGCTCACCGAGATGCTCACACTCACCGGATAGAGAGGGGGTCGAGACTGTGTCGAGGGGTGTGGCTCTGGTAGCGCTTCTGGTGTTTGCCGTGCTGGTACCTGCTCACGCGGTCCCGATAGTTGACGACTGTGAGGCGAAGTGCAAGGAGGTTAGGGAGCGGTTGGGCAAGGCGGTCCAGTCGTGCGATGAGTTGCTGGAGTTATTAGAGAAGTGTAAGGGGAAGGGTGCCGATGTTTCAGCGGAGGAGCATGATGTTCGCTTGGCGCGGGCGCGGTTGGTGGAGGTGCTGCCCGTGCTGAACTGGACGCTGGACCGGTTGAAGGAGATCAAGAGCACTGTCTCGAGGAACGAGCGACTACTCGTGGAGGCGGTGGATGGGTCGAATGGGCTCCTTGCAGCGCGGTCTACGCTCTACGACATGCTGGAGGACCTCGAGGGCCTGGAAGGGATTCTGCGGAACGCTAGGAGCGTGTGCGAGGACTTCTTGGCGGGCAAGGTGAACGCGAAGGAGTTCAAGGAGCGGTTGGATAACGTGCTAGCCCGAGGTGCGGGATTGGTGGGTACAGCGGCGAGCTTGCGGGAGTCGGCGTACCGGGTGGGATCGCTGGTTGACGCTGCCTGGGTCCGCGTGAAGGACCTGGAGTCGAAGCTGCAGGATGAGCAGAGAGTAACCAAGGTCGAGCGGCTGAGGGGCCTTTTGGCCCTCGGTGGTCTTGCGTTAGGCGTGTTGACGGCGACGGTAGTGACGATTAATCCGCAGCTGCAGCCGGTCCTCGCCGCCTGGCTCGGCGTGCTCGGCCAGGTCCTAGGACTAGTATTTCAGCTCGTCAGCGCGCTTCTACCGGTGCCCACGTAGCTCCAAGCTTGAGGCTTCAGGAGTCACGCTCCCTTGCTTTCCCTCCACCCTTACCCGCGGCGTGCTAGGATGATGCCGGAACTGGCATCCAGTCAGCGGTTCCGACGCGGCGCCTGAGGCCTACAGTCGTAGGAGGGCGGGGTGGGCGGCCCTCTTCGACCGTGAGCTGCAGGGCTTTGATCGCCTTCTCGCATGGGCCACCCCAGCCTGGAGAGCCTGATCGGCAGCGCGATCGCGCGCGGGCTCCGCGTCCGGCACGCGGGCAGGACCTCAGGCCGAGTACTACTCGAAGGGCGCGGCCTCTCAGGGCGAGCTCATCGCCATTCGAGATGCTAAGCGTGCGCCGGCGGTGGGCGCTTGAGGTCCTTCTGGCTCGTTGCACGGCGAGGAGGGTCAACAGTAGCCAGGCCGCCGGAGCGGGCGCGTTGCTGAGCTCGTGTGACGGGGCGCGCGTGTGGTGCCTCTCGAAGTACTTGCGAGAGTAGAAACCGCGGGCGTCATCCCAGGCCATCCCCACGTAGTCGAACGCCTCCGCCCCGGGCTCCGGCGCCCGGAACTCCAGGATCACGGGGATCTTGGCGTCCAGCCGCAGGAGCGTGCAGGGCCCGTAGAACGCCCGCTCCTTTGTACCGAGCTCCTCAACAACTCGCGTGAAAGGTGACAGCTGGGATGCCCTCGCTGCCTCCCCCTCGTGCACACCCCGGCCACGCGCTAGGTTGCCGCTCGAGGGTGGAGTGACGAGTAAGAAGCTCCTCCAGTCGGGCTCGGCGGCGCCAGCGGAGGATGCGAATGGTCAGCGCTGGCACGCGCCGGTAGGCGCCCCGGGAATCGCCAGTGACGGCTTGCCCGGAACCACTTCCCGACTCAGCACGCACCCCTTGCCCGGCTCGGGAGCACCTCGCTGCACACACGGTCGCGTGTCCGGGTCCTGACACGCGCCACGGGCCGGTCTGGCACCAGCACCTTGGTGCTCACTTCCCGCTGCTCACTTCCCGCGCTTGAGTCGCCAGCGCTCGAGCTTGAGTTGAACGTCAGGCACCCGGTGTCTCCCGTCCCGAGACCTGCGATAGAGGAGCTTCTTGAGCACCCGCTCGGCGAACCAGGCCTCCCAGGGACCGAGGACAATGCGTGCGAACTTGGGAACCTCCTTGAGCAGGTCGCTAACGCGAGGCGTGTCCGCGGGAGCGAGGGAGGGGAAGGCGGCCAGGAGGCGTGCTATCGTCCTACGCGCGTCCCCTACTCGTCGCGCCTTCATGGCGATCAGCCTCAGGCTCGTTCGGAGGTGTCGGACGGCCAGCCTGGCCAGCTCAAGGACCTTTTTCTCGGGCTGCTCGGCCAGCCACTCGACGAACTCGACGCTCGGATTCGACTTCCCGAGGTAGATCAGGCGTGGGTGGCGATGCCTCCGCGCCCGCTTGAAGTACGCGACGTAGCACGGGCCGTAGACCTTCCCGCCGATCCCGCGGTATGTCTCCTGCAGCTTCGGCTTAACCTGCCGGCCCTCGCGCAGCTAGGAGGATGAAACGGTTGCGAAGATAGGACCGGGCCCCCTAACACTGGTCTCGGCCGTTCACGGGCGCTCATCTGTGATTACAAAACAACGGCTGGGGCGGAGGGTGCGGGCCGGGCGCGGTGGTAGGGGGGTAAGAACCAGGACTTACTCTCGCTCGACGACGACCTCTCGGTCCACGATGGCGGGGCCCAGTGTCCGGCTGATGATGCACCGGTCGGCGCCGCGCTCGGCGACCTTCTTGGCCTTCTCGGGGTCGGTGTCGTCGCGGAGCTTCACGCGGACGCGCACCTTGACCTCGGTGACGGCGCCGCGGTCCCAGTCGCGCTCTCCGGTGGCCTCGCCGGTCACCTCGGCGTCGATGCCCTCCTTCTCCAGGGCGTGGCCGACGTTCGTGACGACGCAGGCGAGGAGTCCGGCGAGAAAGAGATGTAGTGGGGTGGTCTCGCCGGCCTCCGCGACCTTTCCGCTGGTGAGCTTCATCCGCTCGTCCTCGAGCTCGACCTCGCACTCTCCGTCGCCGAGGAACTCGGCGGTAACCTTCACGCGGTCGCCCCTCTTCAACGTGATTTGAAAATTTCAAATGTATTCCGGTGGGGACCGGAGGGCGGCGGAATGGAGGGGCTGCGGGCGTTCCTGGAGCTGTTGGCGCTGATCGGGCTGGGGTACGCGGCGCGTCGGGTGGGGGCGCTGAGCGAGGAGGCGCCGTCGCACCTGAACGCCTACGTGGTGTACCTGGCGATGCCGGCGCTGGTGTTCACGACGGTTGCGCGGCTGCCGCCGGGGAAGGTGGTTCACTACGCGTCGCTGGTCCTGGTTTCGATGGGTGTGGCGGCGGTCTGCTGCCTGGTGGGGTGCGGGCTGGCCCGATGGGTGGGGCTGGATCGTCGGGACG
>JBDOKE010000202.1:0-10704 GCA_039833815.1 Methanobacteriota archaeon
TAACGACGATGTCCGCGTCCGCGTAGTCCTCGAACCGGTGCCCGATCGTGATCTCAGCGTCCTTCTGCGCGGCGGCGAGCGAGTCCAGGATGTCGCGTCGGAGTCCCCTGAGCCGCTCCACGCTCCTTTTTCGGGCGATGAGCGCCACCTCGCCGACGCAGTCGAGCATGGCCAGTCGGGCCGCGGTGGTGGACCCTACCCGCCCCGTGGCCCCGATAACCGCCACCTTGGCCAACGGAAGGCCCCCGTCACCGGAGCAGTAGGGAAAGAACGGCTTTCTGCACGTGCAGCCTGTTCTCCGCCTGATCGTAGATTACGCTGCGCTCGGAGTCCGCGACCTCGTCCGTCATCTCGTACCCGCGCTGGATGGGCATGCAGTGCATGACGATCGCGTCCTCCGGCGCGTGCGAAAGCAGCTCCTCGTTGACCTGGTACGGTCGGAAGGCCCGGAGGCGCTCCTCCCGCTCGCCCTCGTCACCCATGCTTACCCACACGTCCGTGTAAATCACGTCCGCGTCCCGCACGGCCTTCTCCGGGTCCCGGACGATCTCCACCTCGGCCCCGGACTCCTCCGCCCGCCGCTCCACCTCCCGCCAGATCCGCTCGGGACACTCGTACCCCTCCGGGACGGAGTGCACGAAGTCCCAGCCCAGGGTGGCGCAGGCCAGCGCCAGGGAGGAGCAGACGTTGTTCCCGTCCCCCACGAACACGACCGTGTGAGGGCCCCGGCCGAGCTTCTCCCAGATCGTGAACACGTCGGTCAGCGCCTGGCACGGGTGCTCCAGGTCGCTCAGCCCGTTAATAACCGGGATGGAGGCGTACCGGGCGAACTCCTCCAGGTCCTCGTGCCGGTGCGCCCGGATCATGACCCCGTCCAGGTACCGGCTCATGACGGCGGCCGTATCCTTGATCGCCTCGCCCCGACCGAGCTGCAGCTCCTGATAGGTGTACGTGAAGGCCTGACCGCCCAGCTGGTGCATCGCGACCTCGAACGAGATCCGGGTGCGCGTCGAGGGCTTCTCGAACACGAGACCGAGCGTCCGGCCCTCCAGGACCGGAACGACGCGCTCGCCCGCGAGGTACCGCTCCTTGAACATCCGAGCGACCCGCAGCACCGTCTCCACGTCCTCCCGATCGAGGTCGGAGATGGAGAGCAGGTGGTCGGTCTCAAGTCGCTTCAAGACCCACCCTGCCCCCGGATCCGCTCCATGCGACGCACCCGCTTCCGCACCGTCTCCGGCTTGCCAATGTCGGACCGGTGTCGGATCTTCTCCCCGCTCACGCACTCCCGGATCGCGCGCTCCGCGGCCTCCTCCGCCTCCTCCAGGCGCTCCCCGATCCCCACGATCGCGACCGCGCGCGAGGAGGTCATCGTGATCGTACCATCCTCCTCCAGGTTCACGGACGCGTAGTACGGGATCGCGTTAAGCCGGTGAATGCACTCCTCGTCCACCTCGATGGGCTCCCCCTCACCCTCGGAGGACTCCGGGTACCCCTCCGGCACCACGTACTTGCAGACCGTGGCACGCTCCAGGAACTCCACGTCCCCCTCCATCGAGCCCTCGGCGACCGAGGCGTGCAGCGTGACCAGATCGCCCTCCGCGATCGGCAGGATGTTCATCGCCTCCGGATCACCGTACCGGCAGTTGAACTCGATCACCACGGGTCCGTCCGCCGTCAGCATAAACTGGCCGTAGAGCACGCCCCGGTACGCCTCACCCGTCTCCTTCCGAATCGCCTCAACCGTCCGCTCCAGGATCCGCACCGACTCCTCGTACTCCTCCCGGGACAGGAACGGCAGCAGCCCGTCCGGACACGAGTACGATCCCATCCCGCCGGTGATGGGCCCCTCATCGCCCTCGTAGGCGTGCGGGTGGTCCTGCACGGCCGGCGTGGGAAGTACCTTCCGTCCATCCGTGTACACCTGAATGGTGTACTCCTCGCCCACACACCTTTCCTCGATCACCACCCGGGGCAGTCCGCCGATCTCCCGCTCGAAAATCTCCCGCACGTACTCCTTGGCCTCGTCCAGGTTCCGCAGGTGCTCCCCCACCACCTTAACGCCCTTACCGCCGGTCAGCCCGGCCGGCTTCACCGCCACCGGCTTGCCCAGCTCGTCGATGAACTCGCAGGCCTCGTCCGGGTCCTCGAACACGCCGAACTCCGGGTAGGCCTCGATCCCGTGCTCCTTCATCAGCCGGCGGGCGAACCCCTTATCCCACTCGATCCGGGCCGGATCCCGCTTGGGACCGAACGTGGGGATCCCCTCCTCCTCCAGCCGGTCCGCGATCCCCTCCGCCAGCGGATCCTCGGGACCCACCACCGCCAGGTCCACGCCCCACCGCACGGCCGCCCTGGCCACCGCGTCCACGTCCGTCGGGTCGCCCACCTCGTATTCCTCGGAGAGCCGGATCAGGCCCGGGTTGCGGTTCCCCAGGAACGCGTACAGCTCCACGTCCTCGTCCGGGGCCCCGCACAGCGCCTCCGCGATCGCGTGCTCCCGGGCCCCGCTACCCACGATCATCACCTTCATCGCCCTTCAACCCCCGCAGATCCTCGGCCGTCAGCACGCTCTTCAGCCGAATCCCTCGCTCTTTAAGCGCTTCCTCCGCGCCCTCCCGACGGTCCACGACCACCACCGCGTCCCTCACCTTACCGCCCGCCTCCTCCACGGCCTCCGCCGCCTCCAGCAAGGAGCCTCCCGTCGTCGCCACGTCGTCCACCAGCACCACCCGACGCCCTTCCACCTCTCCCACGATCCGCTCCTCACGACCGTACTCCTTCCGCCGCTTCCGAACGATGGCCATCTCCCGGCCCGTCTTCACCGACAGCACCGAGACGAGCGGAACCGCACCCAGCTCCGGGCCCGCCACAACCTCCCCCTCCGGCAGGATTTCCGCCAGCGCATCCGTCAGCGCGTCCAGCACCTCTGGGTGCGTGCAGGCCTCCTTGATGTCCACGTAGTAGTCGCTGCGACGCCCGGAGGAGAGCACGAAGTCCCCGAACTTTAGCGCCCCTACCTCCAGGAGCAGCCGCGCGATCCGCTCCCGATCCATCACCACGGCACCTCCTTCAGCCGCAGTAGGTAGCCGATGGCGTTGGTCAGCCAGTGCAGGGCGAGCGTGAGAATCGCCAGGACCGCGATCAGCCGGGCCGCCGGGACCCACCCGTACACCAGGTGGTGCACCAGGAGCGCCCCGGCGAAGAAGTCCAGCTGATCCAGGACCGGGGCCGGCGCCCCGCGCTCGAGGCCGATCCGCCGCTTGATGAAGCTCCCGACCGCGTCCCCCACCATCGCTCCGAGCCCCAGCACGGCCCCCTCCACCCACCGACCCGGATCCCCCACCGCGAGGCCCTCGGCGAGTCCCGTCAGCGCCCCCGCCAGCGTTCCCACGCAGAAGCCGCGCACGGTCACCCCATCACCCAGCACGCGGCGTCCGTCGGAAAGCTTTTTACCAAAATCCAGCGGCGCACCGCCTCCGAACAGGCAAGCGCTAACGTTGGCGACGTAAGCGGGAAGGATAAACCAGACGCCACGAGCGAGTTCGGTTAAGGTCACACCCGCCTCCATTTCACCATCCCCTTTGGGGGTGCACTGGTGACGAACGACGAGGTGTTACGCGAGACGGAGAGCCTCTGCCCGGAGTGCCTGAAGGTCGTCCCCGCCCGCCTGGTTCGCACCGAGGACAACCGGGTGGAGATAGTTAAGGAGTGCCCTGAGCACGGCGAGTTTCGCGAGGTGGTGTGGTCCGACGCGGGGATGTTCAAGCGCGCCTTCGAGTACGAGCACAAAGGTCCCGGGATCGACAACCCTCAAACCCGATGCGACCGTGGGTGCCCCCTCAGCTGCGGCCTCTGCGAGCGTCATCTCAGCACGACCGCGCTCGGGATCATCGACGTGACCAACCGCTGCAACCTCAACTGCCCCGTCTGCTTCGCCAACGCCGAGGCTAAAGGGTACGTGTACGAGCCCAGCCTCGAGCAGATCGAGGAGATGCTCGACCTGCTCCGGTCCGAGCGCCCCGTGAAGACCCCAGCCGTGCAGTTCGCCGGCGGCGAGCCCCTCGTCCGGGACGATATCCACGAGATCATCTCCGCGGCCGCCGAGCGCGGCTTTCACGTGCAGATCGCGACCAACGGCATCGAGTTCGCCCGCGATCCCGACCTCGCCGAGGACCTGAACGCGGCCGGGCTCAACGTGGTCTACCTGCAGTTCGACGGGCTCAAACCGGAGATCTACGAGCGGATCCGCGGCAGCCGGAAGGTCCTGGAGCTCAAGAAAGAGGCGATCAAAAACCTCGAGCGCGCCGGCCTCTCCACCGTCCTCGTCCCCACCCTCGCCCGGGGCGTGAACGACGACCAGATCCGCCCCATGCTGGACTTCGCCCGCGAGTACGAGGTCATCCGCGGGATCAACGTTCAGCCCATCTCCTTCACCGGTCGGACCCCCAGGGAGGAGCGCGAGCGGATGCGCATCACCATCCCTGACTTCGTCAAGCTCGTCGAGGAGCAGACCGACGGGCGCGTCCCGGCCGACAGCTTCTACCCGGTCCCCATCGCCGCCAAGATCGCCCACCTAATCGGCCAACTGCACGGCCAGCCCAAGCCCGAGTTCTCCGCCCACCCCATCTGCGGCGTCGCCACGTACCTGATCGAGGAGGACGGGTGGTACCGACCCATCACGGACTTCGTCGACCCGGACGCCTTCCTCGAGATGCTGGAAAAGGTTGTGGAAAAGGTGGGATCCATGGAGCGGCGTCGGGACCAGGCCAAGGCCGCCTGGATCGTCGCGAAGTACCTGCGCAGGGTCTTTAGGGGGATCACCGGTAAACGGCGCCTCGCCCGCCTCGTCGTGGACGTGATCACCAAGGGCACCTACGACGCCCTCTCCGAGTTCCACTGGAACGCCCTGCTCCTCGGCTGCATGCACTTCATGGACCCGTACAACTTCCAGACCGACCGCGTGCGACGCTGCGTGATCCACTACGCCACACCGGACGGCCGGATCATCCCGTTTTGCGCCTACAACACCATCCACCGGGAGGAGGTGGAGAGAAAGTTCAGCGTACCCCTGGAGGAGTGGAAGCGGCGGAGGCGGGAGGATGAGTGAAATCGAGCGCGCCGCGCGGCTGATCCTCGAGGCCGACACCGTCGTCGCCCTCACCGGCGCCGGCGCCTCCGCCGACTCCGGCATCCCCACCTTCCGGGGCAAGGACGGGCTCTGGAACCGGTACGACCCGCGGGAGCTCGCTACCCCGGAGGCCTTTGCCCGAGACCCGGAGAAAGTTTGGAAGTGGTACCTCTGGCGCCGGAGGAAGATCGCCGAGGCGGAGCCCAACGACGCGCACCGGGTCCTGGCGAGGATGGAGCGGGAGGGCCTTCTGAGGGCCGTGATCACGCAGAACGTGGACGGGCTGCACCAGCGCGCCGGCTCCCGCCGCGTGATCGAGCTGCACGGGAACATCTGGCGCGACGAGTGCGTCGGCTGCGATTACGAGCGACTGAACGACCCCAGGCGCGGCGAAGGACTCGACTATGACGAGCTCCCGCCCCGCTGCCCCGAGTGCGGCGAGCCGCTCCGTCCCGGGGTCGTCTGGTTCGGCGAGCCTCTGCCCCCAGACGCCCTAATCCGAGCCGAGGAGCTGTCCCGAAACTGCGACGTGATGCTCGTCATCGGCACCTCCGGCGAGGTCCGACCCGCCGCCGACCTCCCCCTACTCTCCCGCCGGCACGGTGCCAAGCTGATCGAGATCAATCCCTCCGAGACCCAGCTGTCCCCCCACATGCACGTGCGCATCCGGGAGCGCGCCGCCCCGGCCATGCGCAAGCTCTGGAGGCGACTCCGATCGGCGATGAGGTAACCCGGCGCCCCTGCTGACCGGGTGATGACACGGCACGAGGCCGAGCCCTACACCAGCGGAACGACCTCCACCCCCAGGTACTCCCGCGCCATCCTCACGATCCGCTCCCCCCACCGCAGCTTCCTCCGCTTGATCCGATCCGCCCGAAACACCCCACGACCCTCCCCAGGCCGGGAGAACTCCGTGGTCAGATCCCCGAAGTCCATCCCCACGGTCAGCACCCGACGCGCCCCGCGCCGGGCCGCCAGCACCACCGCCCGATCCCCGTCCGTGAACCCGCCCGGGTTCACGAGCTCCCGACACGGCGGGTCCACCTGACAGGTCCCGACCACCCCCGCGTCCGCCAGCACCGGCACCCACCGCGCCAACCGCCCCACGTTATCCCCGTGCGCGTGCACCACGGGCACGGCCCCCTCCTCCACCGCCATCAGCAGGAACTCAACCCTCCCATCCAGGTCCGTAACCACCACGTCCGGCACGATCCCCACCCGCAGCAGCGCCTCGCACGCACCGTCCGCGGCGTACACCACGCGGCCCTCCAGCTCTCCCCGTACCTCCGGCAGCCGACGGACCGACGGGCCGGCCCCCACCACGACCACCTCCCGATCCACCGGCACGTCCCGCAGCCTCAGCCCCCGGCCCGCCAGCAGCTCGCACATCAGGACCGCGGCCAGCCGATCCTCGGACTCCTTAAATCCCAGGTCCCGGCGCACCTCCTCGATCACCTCCACCAAAGGATCGCCCAAGGGGGACCGCACCCCGTGGTCGTCGTGGGCGTGATCGGCGCCTCCGGCTACACGGGCGGCGAGCTCCTAAGACTGCTCGCCCGACACCCCGAGGTCGAGGAGGTCCGGTACGCCACCTCCCGAAGGTTCGAGGGAGAACCCGTCTGGAAGGTGCACCCCAACCTCCGCAACGAGTACCCCGACCTCCGGTTCACCGATCCCGACCCGGAGGAGGTCGGCGAGGAGTGCGACGTCGTGTTCACCGCCGTCCCGCACACCGCCGCCATGGAACTCGTTCCCGACCTCCTCAACGGAGGAGCCCTCGTCATCGACCTTAGCGCCGACTTCCGGTTCGACGACGTCGAGGAGTACGAACGCTGGTACGGGGTAGACCACCGGGCCCCCGACCTCAACGAGCGGGCCGTGTACGGACTGCCCGAGCTTCACCGCGACGAGATCCGGAAGGCCGACCTCATCGCCAACCCCGGGTGCTACCCCACCGGAGCGATCCTCGCCGCCGCCCCGATCGCGGAGGAGGGCCTAGCCGACGTGATCATCTTCGATTCCAAGAGCGGAACCTCGGGCGCCGGCGCCAAACCCTCCCAGACCACTCACCACCCGGAGTGCGCGGAGGACCTCACCCCGTACAACCCCACCGACCACCGGCACCTTCCCGAGATCCGTCAGGAGCTGAGCAAGCTGGGCGACGTGGAGGTTCACTTCACCCCGCACCTTGCCCCGCTCGTCCGCGGCATCGAGACGACCGCGCACTGCCTCGGGGACGCGGAGATCGAGCCCGAGGAACTCCGCGACCTCTACGAGGACTACTACGAGGGCGAGCCGTTCGTCCGCCTGTGCGAGGTCGGAGAGGCCCCCCGACTGTGGGCGGTGCGAGGCACCAACTACTGCGACATCGGCGTCTTCGCCGTGGGCGACGGCCGCATCGTGGTGGCCTCGACCATCGACAACCTGGTCAAGGGCGCCTCCGGCCAGGCCGTCCAGAACATGAACATCCGACTGGGACTCGAGGAAACGGCAGGGTTGGAGGAGTTCGGGTACCACCCCTAACCGCTCGCCCGCTCCCGAACCAGACGCTTGACCCTCAGCTCCCCATCCCGATCACCCTTCGGGACCAGGGCGAAGGAGCAGCGCTCGTCGCCCATCCCCCAGCACGCGTACTCAATGGCGTAGTAATCGTTTCCCTTCAACTCGCTGACGATCCCCTCGATCAGGCCCCCCTCCAGCGAGCACAGCGTCTTTCCAACCTCAGGCGCCCCGGAGCACGAGATGCATTCGTAGACCGTGACGGTGTCGTATCCCATCTCGTGTACCCGCTCGTCCGTACGGTCATCCTCCGAGTTCACCCTAACGTCGCCGCATCCCAACTTCTTCAGCACACTGAACCCCTCCTCGACGCTCGAAATGCCCTCTCTGCGCACGATCTCCCGACCCAGCCGCTCCGCCAACATCCTCGTCTCACCGTCCGCCTCCATGTCCCAGATGATGGACCTGACCACGAGGAACGCCAGCCGGCTCACGCTTCTTGACATCCTCCTATCCATCTCGATCAGATCGTCCGCGTGGAAGAACACCGAGCAGCCCCTCCGTGCAGCACCAGTGAGATCGTATTTACTTTACTCCAGTTTACTTTTACTAACGTTGGTTAGCGATTAGACCCTCACCTCCAGCCCCGGTCCCACGTCGATGAACTCGAACCGCTCCCGGAACACCTCCCTCGCAAGGTCCCCGGAGCAGTGACACGGGCCCGCGACTCTTACCCCGAGCTCCCTCAGTCGGTCGGCGATCCGCTCCACCTCCCGGCGCGACGCCCCCACCAGGTGAAACCCACCCAGGACGGCCCTCACCTTCAGGCCGCGGCGAGCGCACCACTCCACCAGCCGATCGACGCCCGGGTGCGCGCACCCGGTCACCAGAAGCCCGTTCACGAACGCGGCCCGCTCCCTCGGCGGACCCTCAAGCACGTCGGTCAGCACGACCTCGTCGTCGATCCCCAGCCACTCCTCTCGCACTATCTCGTTCGGCGCGCCCAGCCGCTCCGGCGTGATCACCCTCAAAGCGTGAGGCGCGACGGCCTCCAACCCGCCCGCGTGATCCCAGTGCCCGTGCGAGATCACGACGAAGTCCACGTCGTCCGGCTCGTACCCCAGCCCCCTGAGGTTGTGCACCAGCAGATCCGGGCTGGGCCCGGTGTCGAAGAGCACCGTCCTCCGGTTCTCGATCAGCGCCGCGAACCCCGGGCCCGATCTCAGCCCCTCCACCTTCGGCGGCTCGTCCGAGACCACCACCGTCACCTTCACCGCGCTCACCCGGGCCCCAACGCGGCCGGTACCCGGTATCAGCCTTCCGCCCGGCGGCGTGACCTAGGGGACCACCCGCTACGGTTTAAGATCGGGCCATCGGACGCGTTAGGCCGGGTGATGCTGAAAGGTTTTAGGCGGGCGGGGATCGGGGGCCCGTTAAGTTGTCCGGCTCGGGCGATGGCGAGGGGGTTAGGATGGAGAGCCTCCTGGAAGCCGATGAGGAGCTGCCCAAGGCGGGCCTGGTAGGGCTCGCCATGTTCGTTTCATTCAAGCGGTCGGTTCAGGAGCGCGTCGGGGAGGCGTGGGAACAGGTCGCCGTGGACGCCATGCGTCGATTCTTGAGGTTTCTTGAGGCGGAGGAGGGCACGAGGGCTGAGTGTCTCGAGGACGTTCTGAAGCTGGGCGCCAAGTACCACTTCATCGAGGACTTCCATAGGGAGGACAACTGCGTCACGGTGACCGGGATCCTTAGAACCTCTCACGTCGAGGACATAGTCGCCATCGCCAAGGCCCTCGTGCTGGAGGGGCTCGACCGCGAGGGCGTCAACGTCACGCGGCTCAAGGAGGAGGTGGATGAGGGTCGGATCAGAATCTGCTGGGAAACCCGGTGAGTCGATGCCCCTCGAGCGCACCCACCCCCTCGGGGTTGAACGATGCGCGTTCTCCAGGTCGTGGGGCCTAAAGGATCCGGCAAAACGTCCTTCTGCAGGAGGGCGGTTCAGGGGCTGCGGAAGCGCGGTTACCGGGTCGGGTACGTGAAGTCCGTCGGGGAGCCCAGACTGGACCTCCGCTCCCGTGATACGGGGCGCGTCCCTGCGGACGTGCGGGCCGGGGTGGCCGGATCGGAAACGGTTCTGTTCCTACCCCGTCTGGAGGTGGACGCCGTACTCGGATTCCTCTCGCTGCTGGGGCTCGATTACGCGATCGTGGAGGGGTTCAGGTCCCGGGAGCTCGGTGTGAGGGTGGGGTTCGACGGGGGGCGGGAGGGAGCCACGGTCCCCGCGGAGGAGCTTGAGGGAGCGCCGGAGGACGCCGTGATCCGGTACGCGGTCAAGTACACGGCGGAGGCCGACTGCGGCCGGTGCGGGTACGACTCATGCCGCGCGTTCCGGCGAGCGGTCGCGCGCGGCGAGGCCTCACCGGACGACTGCCGGGCGCCGGAGCTGGCCACCGTCCTAATCGATGATCGACCGATGCCCCTCAACCCGTTCGTCGAGAGGGTCGTCCGGAACGTGGTGGTCGGACTGGTGAGCTCGCTGAAGGGCGGTGAGGGGGAGCGGGCGCTGGTCGCGGTGCGTCTGTAGGTCAGTCATCCCCGTCCGCATCCTCACCCGAATCCGCATCCTCCAGGCTCTCCTCCAGGAACTCTAACGCCTCCAGCACCACCCTTCTCAGCGAGGACCTCCCCGATAGCACCAGCGCGAGCGCCAGTATCAGGATGATCGCGATCGCCAGCAGCAGGAGGAGTAACCCCGCCATCACTATTATCGGGATCAACCGTGGTGCACCCCCCGCGGGATGACGATCGGCTCGCGCCCGAGGCGGTGAGGAGGGCTGTACTCTCCGACCGCACCCTTCACGCGCTCACCATCAGCCTCGAGTGACACGCGTCCACCACGCGGCACCGCACCCGACTGCCCGGGTCGGGCCCCTCACCCCGGAACACCGCCTTCTTCGCGTGCTCGTCCCGACCCCATCCCTCCTCCAGCACCGTGACTTCAACCCTTCGCCCGATGAGCTTCCGGTTCGCCTCGCGCGCCCACTCCAGCCGCCTCCTGTGCAGGACCCGGCTCCGCC
>JBDOKE010000203.1:0-14245 GCA_039833815.1 Methanobacteriota archaeon
AGGGTAGGGTAACGTCGGGTCGGTGAGTGGCGATGCCCACGGGCACCCCGAATCGGTCGCGGAGCCGGTTCAGGTCGCGGAGCACGTCGTCCGGGTCTCGGCCGTCCACCCGGCTGGCGTGCAGGAGGACCGCTCGGAGGTTCATCCCCTCGATCGTGCGCGCGTCCTCGCGGAGCGGCCCGAGACCGACGACGGCGACAACTTCAAGGTCGTGCTCGACCCTCCGGAGCGCTCGCGCGATCACGGGGTCCGCGAGCGCCTGGACGCCGCGAACGTCGTGCCGCTCGGCGCAGTACTCCACGAGCCGTGTGATGTTGTCGGGCCGCTCGTAGAACCTCCGCCGGTACTCGAGCGCGCGAGACCCGAATTGTCCCGCGCCCAGGAACGGCGAGGTCCCCACCATAACCCGAGGGAGCAGGGTCCTTCCCCCCGCGGGGTCGGTAGCGCGGACCCTCCTCACCCGACTCGGCCCGTGGTCCGTCGTCATCCCCCGGGGGTGGTAAGCGATGGGTGAGCGCGTTGAAGTGTGCTTCGATGAGGCGCTGCTGGATCACGCGGACGTGGACGAGGTGGTGCTCGACGTCGGGGAGGAGGCGCTGGCGGAGGCGCTGGCCCACCGGCACCGGAGGATGATCGTGTTTCAGGGGGACGAGCTGAAGGCGTCCGCGGCGGGCGTGGTGGCGGCCGGGGCCGCGGACGTGCTCTCGGAGGTGAGGGACCGGCCCGTGTCCGTGCTCTACGTGACGGACAGCCTGAAGGAGGGCACGTACGCGCGGGAGCGGTACGAGGAGTTTCGGGACGTGTTCGAGGGTTTCCTGGAGGAGGCAGGGGTCGACCACGAGCTCGAAGCGCTCACGTTCGGACGCTCGAAGCGGGTGCTGGGCACGACCTGGGACATCCTGGTCATGGACCTGTCCTACGAGCTGGACCCGGACGCGATCGGCCGGCTGATCGAGACCGTGCGCGGCGGCGGGCTGGTGCTGCTCCTCACGCCCCCGTTCGAGCGGTGGCGACGGATGTGGACGGCCTTCCACAAGAGCCTGGTCACGCCCCCGTACACCCTGGACCACGTTGGCAAGCGGTTCAACCGGAGGTTCATTCGGAAGCTGGAGGAGCACGACGGGATCTGGATCGTGAACACGGACGAGTGGGAGGCGCGGCCGGAGCCTAGGGAAGAGCCGGAGCTGGAGGTGGAGGTGAAGCGGCGGGAGCCCCCGGACGTGGAGCCGCCGGAGCGCGCCCTGCTACCCGAGGAAGTCTACCGGATGTGCGCGACGGAGGATCAGTTCAAGGCGCTGACCAAGTTCGAGGAGCTGCTGCGGGCCCGGAGCAAGACGGCCCTCATCCTCACGGCCGACCGAGGCCGGGGTAAGTCCGCGCTCCTGGGGCTCGCCGTCGCCGGGGCTGGGACGGTCTCGGAGGACGTGTACGACGTGGTGGTCACGGCCTCGGAGCCGGAGAACGTGGGCGTCCTGTTCGAGTTTCTCCTGAAGGCGCTGGACCGGCTGGGGGTGGAGTACGAGTTCGAGGAGGACAAGGACGGAAACGTGGTCTACGTGGAGACGGACGAGTTCGTGGTCGAGTACGAGCGTCCGTCGGACGCGGCCGAGATCGAGTGCGACCTGATGGTCGTGGACGAGGCGGCCTCGATCCACGTGCCCATCCTGCACCGGATCCTGGACAACAACGACCTCGTGGTGTACTCGTCCACGATCCACGGGTACGAGGGCGCGGGACGGGGCTTCTCGGTCCGGTTCCTGCAGAGCGTGGAGCGGCGCGACGACGTGCGGCTGATCAAGTTCAAGATGCACGAGCCGATCCGGTACGACGCGGACGATCCCATCGAGCGCTGGCTGTTCGACACGCTGCTGCTCGACGCCGAGCCGGCCGAGCTGGACGAGAAGGACCTCGAGTGCGTGCGGCGTCAGCGGGTCCGACTCGAGAAGCCGGACCTCCGGTTCTGGTTCGAGGATGAGGAGGGCGAGGAGGAACTGCGCCAGTTCATCGGCATCTACGTGATGGCGCACTACCGGAACCGGCCCAGCGACGTGATGGTGCTGGCGGACGCGCCGCATCACGAGGCGTACGCGCTCAAGACGGAGACGGGGAAGATCGTTACGGCCCTGCAGGTGGCCCGGGAGGGGTCCATCCCGCGCGACGTGATCGTCAAGATGCGGAAGGGGTACCGGCCCCCCGGAAACGTGATCCCGGACCTGATGGTCCAGCACCACGACGCGCTCGAGTTCCCGCGGATGAAGGGGTACCGGATCGTCCGGATCGCAACGCACCCGGACGTGATGCGTCAGGGGCTGGGCTCGCGGGCGCTGGAGGAGCTGACCAAGGTGTGCGAGGAGAGGGACTTCGACTGGATCGGCACGGGCTTCGGTGCGAACGAGGAGCTGACGCGGTTCTGGCTCAAGAACGACTTCGTGCCCGTGCACATCAGTCCGAACCGGAACCCGGTGAGCGGCGAGTACTCCGTGGCCGTGATCCGGCCCATCTCGGACGAGGCGAGGGAGATCATCCAGCGGGCCAACTTCGAGTTCCGGCTCAAGCTGGTGGACTGGCTCGGTGAGACGCACCGCGACCTGGAGCCCGAGGTCGCCCGGCTCCTGCTGACCCCGATGTCACCGCACCGGTACCGGCCCGCGCTCACGGACGGCCAGCTCCGGCGGCTCAAGAAGTACGTGGACATGGTCCACACGTACGAGATCGCCGCCGACGCGATCCGGGAGCTCGTTAAGACCCACTTCCTGGACACGGAGGACCGACTGGAGCTGTCCCGGGAGGAGGAGCTCCTACTCGTGACCAAGTGCCTCCAGCGCTGGGAGTGGGAGAAGGTCGCGAACTTCCTGGACGAGGAGGTGCCCGACCTCATGCGCACGCTGCGCGACCTGATCGGCCTCCTGTACGAGGAGTACAAGGAGGAGCTGGGGCGCCACTCCGCGCTGGAGGGCGTCGGCAAGGCCGTCGAGCGGCTCGCGGAGAAGGGTCACTCCGGCGAGGTCATCGTACGGGTGGAGGAGGGCGAGCCCAAGGAGGTGGTGATCAGGAGGGAGGAGCGCTTCGAGCTCTGACGCGCAGCGTCCCTCTCCGCCCGGGCAGGGCGGCCCGGGGCTCGCGCCCGAACGTCTCCGCCCACCCCTCCACGATCGCCACCCCCACCCCGCAGCACAGGGCCGCGTCCCGCGCGTGCTCGTCCGACCACTCCCCCCGCAGGGAGAGCCGCCGCTCGGCGGCTCGGGGAAACGTCTCGTAGACCCGCACGCCCCGGCGCCTCAACCGCTCGGCCAACCGCACGCCCCTTCGGAGCAGCTTCCTCATCCCCGGCAGCGTGAGTGGAAGGACGGGGGCTAGCTCACGGAAGCGCTCGTCCCGACGCCGAAAGGGGCCGTCCGAGGGGGTGAGGGGAGCGTCGATCACGACCACCCGCGCCCGGGTGGCGAGCCGGAGGACGCGTCGGTCGTCCGCGGGCTCGGACCAGCACTCGATCACCCCGCCCGACCACGTCGCGAACCCGGTGGGGTTGTCGGCCTTTGCCGCGAGGTCGATCCCGAGAACGCGCATCGGAAGACCCCGCGTCGACGGTGAGGCGGAAGGTCCGAGAATGCCTGGAGCGGTCGGGGCACCCTCGGCCGGGCTCCCGCATCCTCGTGGCCATGTCCGGGGGCAAGGATAGTCTCGCCGCGGCGTACGGGCTCTCGGCGCTGTCCGAGGAGTTCGACTGGGAGGTGAAGGGAGCCCACGTGGTGGTACGGGTGGACGGGCGCGAGATAGGGGCGTGGGACGTCGTTCGGGACCAGGCCAGGAGGCTGGGGATCGAGGTCACGAGGCTGGAGCCGGAGAAGGACGTGATGGAAGCCCGGGAGGAGATGCGGGCGCGCAAAGTCTGCTACGCGTGCCGGACGCTGAGGAGGATCGAGCTTGGGAGGCTGGCGGAGGAGCGGGGGTTCGACTACATCGCGCTCGGGCACACGCTGGACGACGCGGCGGCGACGGTCCTGCTCTCACTGCTCTCCGGGTACCGGCGGATCAAGCTGCTGGGCTACGTGGGCTCGTGGCGGGAGGGCCCGCGCCTGCTCCGGCCGCTCGTTCGGTGCCCGGAGGAGGTGACGCGGGCGCTCCCCGAGCGGCTCGGGGTTAGGGTCGTGAGCACGGAGGAGGTGTGCCCGTTCGCCGGGGAGGGGGTGAGGGAGGAGGTGAGGCGGTTCCTGGACCGGTTGGAGAGGCGCATTCCGACCGTGAAGGGGAACGTGGTGGGCACCGCGTCCAGGACGCTCGCGGGTCGGGGGCGATAAGTTAATAAACGAGCGTTCGGCGCGGCCGGGCCGATAATCGGCCCATAGGCCGCGTAGGGGCCCTTGCCGCCCGATGATAGAGGGGCTCGCGGCGCTCACGTACCTGGGGATCGGAGGCCTCGTCGGGCTGATCTCCGGGCTCTTCGGCGTCGGTGGAGGGTTCCTGCTGGTGCCGCTGCTCAACTCCGTCGGAATGCCCATGCACGTCGCGCTCGGAACGACGCTGCTTGCGGTGAGCTTCGGCGGTTTCACGGGCGCGTTTCGACACTTCCAGCGGGGCAACGTTCACGCGAGCATGGCCCCGGTGTTCGGAATCAGCGCCGTCGCGGGGGCCCAGCTGGGCGGGTACCTGGCCTGCCAGGCCCCGGAGCACCTGCTGAAGCTCGTTCTGGGGGTAGCGTGCGCGGCGATGGCGCTTCGGGTGGTGACGGACGGTCGCAGGGAGCGGGACGGTGGCGAAATCCGGGATGACCCGACCACGGCCTCGCTGGCCGGGTTCAGCGTGGGCGCCTTCAGCGGGTTCACCGGGTCCGGTGGAGGCATGCTGTTCGTGCCGGTCATGTCCTCGTTCCTCAACTTCCCCACCATGCTGGCCGTGGGAACCTCCTCCGTGATCGTACCCATCAGCGCGCTGGCCGGCGCCGCCCAGTACTGGTCCAAGGGGTACGTGAACCCGTGGGCCGCGGCGGCGGTCGTGACCGGAATGCTCCTCTCCTCCTACGTCGGAGCCGAGCTGTCCAACCGAATGGGAGGAAGGAGGGTGAAGAGAGCGTTCTCAGTGGTGCTGGCGATCGTGGGGGCTAAGATGGTACTCAGCGGTCTGAAGATGGTCTAGCCGACTCGACGCTCTCGATCGTCCTGTCGCCCGACCTCACGATCAACACGTTCACGGGGCTGTGTCGGATCACGTTCTCCGCCACGCTGCCGATGACGGCGTGCTCCAAGCCCGTCCGACCGTGAGACCCCATTACAATGAGGTTCACGTCCTCGTCCTCCTCCGCCTCCCTCACGATCTCCTTCCACGGCACACCGACGAGGATCTTTTTCTCGATCTCCACGTCCACGCCCAGGTCCTCCGCGATGCGGTCGACCTCCTCCAGCGTTTTCTCGCCCTCCCTCTTCAGTTCCTCGACCACCTTCTCCCGACGGGCGGCGAACCCGGAGACGAGGTCCACGGAGCGCTTGTCCACCACGTAGAGCACCTTGACCGGGAACCCGTGGTCGTGCGCGTCCAGCAGGGCCCACTTCAGGGCAATCTCCGCCGGCTCCGACCCGTCGAAGGGGACTAAGATTTTCCTGCGCAACGGGAGCCCCACTCTTGAAGCATCCTTGAAACATTAAAAGGATTCTGAAACGAGGGTGACTCCGTTGATCGAGCCGACGGCACTGGCCGCGGCGGAGATGGTGGGAACGGGGCTCGCAGCGGGCTTTCTGGGTGGGCTCGTCGGCGTGGGTGGAGGGGTCCTGGTCCTACCGCTGCTCGTGTTCCTGTTGGGGTACCCGGTGCCCGAGGCCATCGCCACGAACGTGTTCTCGGTCGTGTGGACGGTGACGTTCGGGGCGATGTCCCACGCCAGGATCGGCAACGTGGATCACGAGACGGCGGCGGTGGTCCTGGCCGCGGGCGCGATCGGGGCCCTGGTGGGCTCCGCGATCTTCCCGTTGGTGATGCGGCACACCGGGGCGCTCCGGGTGGCCCTCGGGGCCGCGTTCCTGTTCGTCTCGATCCGGATGATCTACGAGTGGTTGAGCAGGGTCCCGGACTCAGACGCGGGCTGCATCCCCGGGAGCGCCCTTTCCAAGACCATACTGGGGTTCGGTACTGGGGTTCTCACGGGCATCCTGGGTCTGGGTGGGGGCTACGTCATGGTGCCCTCGTTCGTCTACCTGATGGGGGCCCCGGTCCGGTTGGCCGTGGGAACGTCCATGATCGGCATGATCCCGATGGTGACGGTCTCCGCCTCGTACAAGATGGCCCAGGGCATCACGGACGTTGTCGGGGGCGCGATCCTGGGGCTTGGGACCGCGGTCGGCGCCAGGTTCGGTGCCAGGGCCACCCGGGTGGTCGAGCCGTGGACGCTGAAGGGAATCTTCGGGGTCGTGTTCCTGGCCGTGTCCCTGAGGTTCATTCTGGATGGATTGGGGGTTTCGGTCCTCGGCTGAGGGACGGCCGCATCTTCAACTAACCTCGAAATATTAAAAAACTCTTGAAACCGCATGACCATCCGGGGAGGCCCGATGCCCGCGCTGACGGTGCTGAAGGTGGCCGAGCTGCTGGGCACGGGATTCGTTGCGGGGTACCTGGGCGGTATCATCGGTACCGGTGGCTGCGTGCTGATGCTGCCGATGCTCGTGTTCCTGATGAACTACCCGGTGGCTCAGGCCATCGGTACAACCGTGCTCGCGGTGGTCTGGACGGCCACGTTCGGCTCCCTGTCGCACGGGAAGTTGGGGAACATCGACTACGAGACGGCGGCGGTGGTCCTGGCCGCGGGCGCGATCGGGGCGCTGGCGGGCTCCGTGATCTTCGCTGCGATCATGAGGTACGCCAGGGCGCTGGAGCTGATTCTGGGCGCGGCCTTCCTGTACGCGGCGGTGCGGATGATCTACGAGGGGATTAGGCGGATCCCCGGGTCCGAGGCGGACCACATCCCGGGCAGCGCGAGCGCTAAGGCCGCGATCGGGTTCTTCATCGGTGTGCTCACCGGTATCTTGGGTCTGGGTGGCGGGTACGCGCTGGTGCCCTCGTTCATCTACCTGCTGGACGCGCCGGTGCACCTGGCCGTGGGGACGTCCATGATCAGCATGATCCCGATGGCGACGGTCTCCGCCTCGTACAAGATGGCCCAGGGCGTCGCGGACGTCGTGGGCGGCACGATCCTGGGCCTCGGTACGATCGTCGGGGTGAGGCTGGGGGCTAAGACCACGGAGAAGATCGAACCGTGGGGCATCAAGCTGATCTTCGGGGTCGTGTTCCTGTACGTGTCGCTGAAGTTCATCCTGATGGGGCTCGGGATCAGGCTGTTCTAGAGCGGGGACTCGAGGTCATCCAGGCTGACGTCCAGCTCGATCCCGAGGGCGTCGGCCAGCGCCTTGCCGTGGTAGTACGAGGAGACGTCCTTGGACTCGTACTTGCCGAGCCGGGGAGCCACGCAGTGGTGGCAGGCGGTCAGCACGAAGGTGTTCACGGCCTCCCGGCCCGCCTCCATTCCCTTCACCCGGTCGGCGGCGGCCCAGGTGGCCCCGCAGGGGGCCCCGCGGATGACCTCCACGGACTCGATGACGCCCGAGGAGACCTCGACCCGCACCTTGGGGCGGCCGAACCGCTCCAGAAGTTGGTCGATGGCGTCCACCCCGGTGTCGGGTAGCATCGAGCATGGGGTGGGGTCGGCGAAGGCGACGGCGTCGTGTCGGTCCCGGATCTGACGGCGAAGGGCGGGTTCGGGCAGTAGGGCGTAGTAGATGGGGGCGTCGGTCCGCTCGGCGAGGGTCAGCTGGAGTTCGGGGTGCCGGAGGTAGCACACGATCAGGTCGAACCCGGAGAGCTCGGCCGGAAGCAGCCGTTCCGCGGCTTCCTCGTCCAGGATCACGTTCTCCGGGGGCTCGTTCACCTCCAGGAACTCGGCCTCGTGCTCGGACCGGGCGTCGATGGTGCGGGCCGCGCGCTTCCCGTACTTGGACCCCAGCACGAGGATCCTCACCTCGGAACCCCCGGGGCTCAGCCCGCGGTCTCCTCTTCATGCTTTCCGCTCGCCGTGTCCTCATCATCGCCGAGCTCCTGCTCCGCCTCCCGAAGCAGGTCCAGGACCCCGTAGTGGGCCGCGCCGATCACGAGCACGGCCCGGTCCACGTCGCTCCGGTGCAGGTACTCGATCGTGTTCTCCGCGATCACGCTGTTTCGCTCGTCGATCAGAACCCGGGTTACGTTGGGGAACCGGCGCCGCATCCACTCGATCATCTCGCGCACGGTCCGCTCGTCCGCGACGGAGTCGGACAGCAGCCGCTGGGTCTTGGACGGTCGGAGGATCGAGCGGAGGGCGTCGAGGAGCGTTACGGCCTGGAACTTGAGTCGCTCGGTGAGCGGGGCCTTGACGCGCAGCCGGTGCAGGATGCCGTCCACGTCCATGTCCACGGGTACGAGCTCGGCCCCCAGCTCCTGCGCGGCCTCGATCGCTCCGAGCATGTCGTCCCCGAGCTCGCCCCCGACCACGCGGCTGACGAGGCGTTCCGCCAGGGAGAGGACGCCCCCGGCGAGCCGTCCGGGCCCTCGCTTTCGGTCGCTGGCGCCGTGGAGCTCGGCGAGGAGGGTCAGGAGTCGACCCTCGCACAGCTCCAGCAGCACCGCCTCGGGCTCGAGCTCTAGGACGGTGTCGCGAACGAGCCCGCGGTCCAGTCCCGCGTGCGCGGTGCGGAGCACGTGGAGTTCGGCGCCCAGGATGCGGAAGGTGTCGAGGCGCGGTCGCAACTACCCGGGCACCACCATCCCGTCCTCGAAGACCGGTACGACGTCGAACTCGTCCACCCGCGCGCAGAAGTCCACGTCGCGGTCCTTGCCGTGCAGCTCCAGCACGTGGCTCGTGCGGGAGCTGCGGAACACGTCCAGGGGTTGAAACGCTTTGGACAGCTCGATGAGGACGCGGGTGCGCCGGTCGGCGGGCTCGCCCCGGGAGAGGCGGGCAAGGTACCCGGCGGTGAACGCGTCCTCGATGGCCATCCTCCCCCGGTGGCCCGCCTCCACGATGCACGTGTCGCGGTCCAGCTCGGCGGCGACGGCGCTAGCGTTGAGGAGGGCGCCGATGAGCACCCGCTCGCAGGCCTCGGCGGTGCGCAGTATCGCCTCGGTTCCGTTGGTCGTTACCATGTACACGGTCTCTCCCTCGATGCCCTCCGGGTTCCTCAGCAGCTCGGTGGGAGAGTTCCCGTAGTCGGCGATGTCGAGCTTTTTCCCGTGGCGCTCCCCGATCGTAGGGCCGTCCGCGTCCCGGAGCTCCCTGGGGCTGGTTAGCGGTACGATGGCTTCAGCGCCGAGGGCGAGGGCGGTGACGATCGTGGAGCTGGCCCGCAGCGCGTCCACGACGACGCCCACCGGGTACCCCCCGTTCGGTTCCATGGTCGCGAGAACCCGCACGGTGGAACCCCCGGGGGAGGGTTCCTTTGGTGACCGTGGCCCTACCCTGGAGCCTGTTCTCGGAGGAGCGGGATCCGAAGATCTACGCGTACCGGGTGGGCCTGCTGGGAAGGGCCTTGGCGATCTACCGGGTGGAGGAGGTGTTACTTTACGGCGATGGCGTCGGACGGAGGCGCAACGCCGAGCGACTGAAGAAGCTTCTGGAGTACCTGGAGTGCCCGCAGTACCTGAGGAAGCGGGTGTTCCGGCTCGATCGGGACCTGAGGTACGCGGGCGTGATGCCGCCGCTGCGCACTCCGCATCACAAGCGGCACCCGCCCAGGGAGGGAGAGGTGCGGGAGGGGTACGTGGTGCGGAGATCGCGGGAGGGGTGCCTGGTGGACGTGGGGGCGGAGGAGCTGGCGGTCTCGCGCGTGCGGCTGCGGCCGAGGCGGAGGGTGACGGTTCGGGTCGTGTCGGAGGATCCGTTGATCGTCGAGCCCGCGGAGCCGGACGAGTACTGGGGGTTCCGCGTGCGGATCGTGGATTCGCTGGACCGGGTGCTGGAGCGGTTCGGTCGAGGCGCCGTGATCGCCTCCCGGCACGGTGAGGACGTCAGGGAGGTGGAGTTCCGGGAGCCTCCCCGGTGTCTGGTGTTCGGGTCCAGCCGCGTTGGGGTGCTGGACATCAAGCCCGACGCGAAGGAGCGGTTTCTTACGGTTAATTTCATACCGGGTCAAGGTGTGGAGGTGGTGAGGACTGAGGAGGCCGTGCACGCGGCGTTGGCCGTGCTGAATTACCTGAACTTGCTGTAGGCCTCGGCCGGCTCTCCCACATCATGTTCAGGGTATCAGCCGGGGATTACCTCGTCATCGGCTGGGGTTTCGTCATCGACGCGACTTCCTTACGGCAACATATTTATTGATCTCCCGGTGGGTTGCTTAAAGGGAGGCTCAAGGAGGGGGATGAGGTGATGGTGGAGATGCCGGAAGAATTTGAAAGTGACATAGAGGAGGTCAAGAAAAGGCTTCGGGAGGGGAAGTTAACCAACTTGGGAGCGGCCCTGGCGGTCGTGCTGCTGGCGAGTCTCAAGGGTCAGTGGATCAACGTGAACGAGATTGTGAAGGTGCTGCGAGAGCTCGGGTACGATGTGAAGACAAACAGCATCAGGAGCGCCCTGTACAAGGTCAGGCAGGAGGGGCTGCTGAAGTCCAAGCGACTGGGCCGGAAGACCGCGTACTTCATCCCGGTGGAGGAGGAAGAGGTGATGGGGGCGATCCTGCGTCGGATCACCGGCGAGGAGATTCGGGAGAAGATCGTGGAGGAGCTGCTTAAGGAGATCCGGGAGTGAGCGCTTCCTTCCGCTCCCCCGTATGGTTTCGATTCTCGAAACGGTGGGGTGGTCGAGCGGTGAGCGGGTCAGAGGCGGAGGAGCGGGAGCGCAGGCTTCCCTTCGAGCGTGAGCGGGAGATGGTCACCAAGGCGGAGGCCGAGACGGACCCGCGGTACGGGTGCCCGCCCGAGGAGCGGCCGATGGAGGAGTACATCATGAAGGGGGTCATCAACCTTGACAAGCCCGCGGGCCCGACCTCTCACGAGGTGGTCGCGTGGGTGAAGGAGATCCTGGGGCTGTCCAAGGCGGGTCACGGGGGCACGCTGGACCCGAAGGTCACGGGCGTGCTTCCCGTCGCGCTGGAGAAGGCCACGAAGATCATCCAGACCCTACTGCCAGCGGGCAAGGAGTACGTCTGCATCATGCACCTGCACGGTGACGTGGACGACGACGAGCTGGAGCGGGTGGTGCGGGAGTTCGAGGGAACGATCCTGCAGCGCCCGCCCCTCCGGTCCGCGGTCAAGCGTCGCGTGCGGCCGAAGAAGGTGTACTACATCGACATCATCGAGCGGGACGGCCGGGACGTTCTTCTACGGGTCGGCTGCCAGGCGGGCACCTACATCCGGAAGCTCTGCCACGACATCGGGGAGGCGCTGGGCGTCGGCGCGCACATGGCGGAGCTGCGCCGGACCAAAACGGGCCCGTTCTCGGAGGAGAACGCCGTCACGCTTCACGACCTGAAGGACGCCTACGAGTTCTGGCGGGAGGAGGGGTGGGAAGAGCCGCTGAGGCACGTGATCCGACCGATGGAGGAGGGGCTGAGTCACCTACCTCGGATCGAGATCCGGGACACGGCCGTGGACGCGATCTGTCATGGGGCCGACCTGGCGGCGCCCGGGATCGTCCGGGTGGAGAAGGGGATCCAGCCGGGTGACCTGGTGGCACTCTTCACGCTGAAGGGTGAGGCGGTGGCGCTGGGCGTGGCCAAGGCCTCCTGGAAGGAGATGCTGCACGCGGACCGCGGTATCATGGTGGACACGAAGCGGGTGCTGATGGAGCCGGGCACGTACCCGAAGGCCTGGGGCTAGAGGGAGCGGGCCAGCAGCACGGTGAGGTTAAGCACCTCCGCGCCCACCTCGCACCGCTCGACCCCCTCCCGCAGGTTGTACTCGCAGAACGGGCACACGGTGGTCAGGACGTCCGCCCCCACTTCCTCGACCATCCGCGCCTTCACGTCCGACATCAGCCGGGCCAGCTCCGGCAGGCCGGCGCGCACGCCCCCACCGGCCCCGCAGCACCGGTCCGGCTCGCGCATCTCCCGGAACTCGACCCCCTCGACCGCCCTCAGCAGGCGCCGGGGCTCCCGGTGCACCCCCTGCCCCCGCTTCAGGTGGCACGGGTCGTGGTACGTGACCACGGCCCCTTCCGGGTGCTCGAACCCCCGCTCGTGCGCTCCCAGCTCCACCAGCAGCTCCGTCACGTCCAGCACCTCCCACTCGAACCGCTCCCCCAGCAGCTCCGGGTAGTCGTTCTTCAGCGTGGCACCGCACCCCGCGCACACCGTCACGATCACGTCCGGGTCGATCCGCTGAAACGCCTCCAGGTTCCGAAAGGCCAGGCGCTCGGCCCGGTCCCGCTGCCCCGTTCGGAGCAGGGGTGAGCCGCAGCACACCTGGCCCTCCGGGATCACCAGGCGGAACTCCAGCTCCTCCGCCAGCCGGACGAGCGCCCTCCCGGTCTCGGGCAGCCGGTAGTCGACGAGGCATCCGGTGAAGAAGAGCGCCGTCACGTCCCCGGACCCGTGCTCGCCCGCGCACTCCTCGAGGAAACACTCCTTCATCCGCTCCACCGACCGGCCGGTGCGAACGGCCCGCTCCCCCACCTCCCGGTGCGCCTCCAGCGGTCCGAGACCGAGCTCCCGCAGCCGCGCCCGCACCGCCTCCACGGCCTTCTTCGGGATGTCGATGTCCTTCGGGCAGACCTCCACGCACCGGTGGCACGTCGTGCACGCGTACACGTCCACGCCCTCAAGCCGGGGCGTTCGATCCCACTTCTCCGACTCCTCCGCGAGCTTCCGCAGGACGGTGGGCCCGGGGTTTCGGGTCGAGCCCGCCCGGATCACCGGGCACTCCACGACGCAGCACAGGCACTCGATGCACGACCGGAGCTCGTGCAGCCGCTCGGCCCGTTCCGGGTCCAGCCGTCGGAACCAGTCCAGGTGAACCCGGGGCGCGAGGGGTCGGAGGCGCCCCGTCACCTCGCGCCAGTCCACGATGAGATCCCGAACGACCGGAAGGTGCCGGAGCGGCTCGACGGTGACCTCCTCCCCCGGCTCGAGCCGGTACTCGCAGGCCAGCCCCGCCTCCCCGTTGATCAGGACCGCGCAGGTCCCGCACTGCGCGTTCCTGCACGAGTACTGGAACCGCAGGTCCGGAGCCTCGTGCTCCTTGATCCACAGCAGCGCGTCCAGGAGCGTCATTCCCTCCCGGTACGGCACCTCAACCTCCAGCTCCCGGTCCGGGGTGCGGACGCGGACCAGCACGGTCTCCCCCTCGTCCATACCCTCACCACCTCATCTTGGTCAGGTCCAGCTCGACGTCCTCCATCTCGCGGGCGAAGGCGACCGCGATCTCGCGACCGAGCTCCAGCGGGTCACCCTCCCACCCGAGGTCTCGGAGGGAGGTCGCGGGCACGGGCACCCCCTCGGTGGTCACGTTGATGCCCAGGTGGGCCAGGGCTCCCGGTCCGGCCGGCCGGAAGACGGAAACCGTGAGCTTCCGACCATCGTGGAGCAGATCGTCCCCATCCCGCTCCAGCCTGACCGACAGTCGTCCCTCCAGCACCTCGCGGGCCGTGACGACGAGGAGCCGCTGCAACAGGCCGGCCGTGAGGGGCTCGCACCGGGTGGGGTCGTCCAGGATCAGGTGCAGCACGTCCTCCCCTCGGATGGGTTCGCTCAGGTCCTCGGTGTCCACCGTGTGCTCTCGGCCCACGTCCATCGGGCCCCGGAAGACGAGGATCGCGCGCCCGCGCACCCCGTACCGCGCGTGGGTGTAGGCGCGGCGGAGCTGGGAGCCGTCGTACCTCATCCGTCTCCGCTCGAGTACGATCGTCCAGTCCCCGACGCGGCGCGTTTCAGCGCCCCCTCGAGCCTCAGGAGCCTGCGCTTCCATCGCAACCCCCACCTGAAGCCTCCCAGTTCCCGGGCCCCGACGACGCGGTGGCAGGGTACGAGCACGGGGGTCTCGTTTCGGGCGAGGGCCCGACCGACGACGCGCGGGTGCGTGCCGACGCGCTCGGCCAGCTCCCCGTACGTTTTAACCTCGCCGTAGTTCAGCCTTCTCACCTCGGAGAGCACGGCCCGGTGCATCGGCGCGTCCGGAAGCCGCACCGGGACGTCCCGGAAGCTCACCCGCTCGCCCCGGAAGTACCGCTCCAGGCGCCTCCTCAGGTCCAGGAAACCCTTTTCCGGCAGGTCGGGCGGCTTGGCCCCGGGCGGTTCGACCC
>JBDOKE010000204.1:0-4038 GCA_039833815.1 Methanobacteriota archaeon
GGCAGTGGGCTCGGCAGGGGCAGGGTGGTCAGGCCCAGCAACAGCAGCAGGCCCGGCGGCAGGGGCAACAACAGGCAGGGCGACAGGGTGGTGGTCGGGGGCAGCAGGCTCAGCCGGGGCAGCGTGGTCGGGCCGGGCAGGGTGGACAGCGTGCGGTCGGTCGGGGATGGCGGGTGAGCGAGGTCCCGGAGATCCCGACACTGCCGGCGCCGACCCTGGCAACGCTGGCCCTAGCGGCGCTGGCGGTGCCGGCACTCCGCCGCCGCTAACCCTCCCCCCACGCCCCCACGGAAATCGTTACGAGACTCGTAACGTTCGCGGCGGAGGGGGCGTCAGCGGCGTCGGCGTCTCGGTGGGATCGCCGGAATCGCCGGTACGGGGAGCTTGGGGCCGCTGGGCCTGGGAGTGGGGGCATGGATGTCGAAGCGGTCCACGAGCTCGCCGGTCAGGGCGTCGTAGGTTTCGATGGTGAGTCGGTCGGGGTGGACGTGAAGCAGGGTCACGTGGGCGGGGGCGATTCTGAAGGCCTGGAGTCGGTCGTTCCAGGGGTTGTTCGCGAGCCCGTAGACGGGGGCTCCGGCGTTGCCGTTGATGAGGACCCAGAGGGGGCGGAACCACGGTTCTCGGCGGAGGTCCCGGCCGTGCCAGTTCGGTGGGTACAGTGGGAGGTCTCGGGTGATGAGGTACCGGGCGTAGCAGTGGTCGTGGCCGCACAGGAGGGCCACGACCTTGCGGTGCTTCATCAGCGTCTCGAGCAGCCGGTTCAGGTCCTCGAGGTGATCCGGCTTGACGCCCCATCCCGGTTTGGCGACGCGGAGGGGCGGGACGTGCATGGCGATCAGCACGAACCGCACGTTGGGGTCCCGATCCAGCTCGTCCAGCACCCGGTTCAGCCACTGGAGCTGTCGGTCTCGGATGAACCCGTAGTCGTGCGCTCGGACGTCCGGGGTGTAGCAGTTGTTCAGCGTGACGATCGCCACGTTACCGTACCTGAAGTAGTACACCGTATCACCGTACGAGGGTAGGTTGGGACCTTCCGAGGTGTCGGCGGGCCCCTGTCCCAGCTCGGCGGGGGTCACGAGCAGCTCCGAGAACAGGCGCTCATCCCCCACGTAGGCCTCGTGGTTCCCGTACCCGACGTACACGGGGACCAGCGGCTCCCACGGTGACACCGCCTGCAGCCAGTTCCAGTACTGCAGTCGGATCTCGTCCTCCGAGCGTCCTCGCCCCCAGATGAGGTCGCCGGGGAAGATCAGGAACCGGGCGCCGTGGGCGGCCGCGAACGCGAACGCTCGCTGCAGCGCCCACACGTTGCAGCCGTAGGCGTCCGCGTCCCCGGTCCCGTTGGACACGTTTGGTCGCTCGTCCGACCGACTGTCCGCGGTGAACGCGAAGGTGAACCCAGCGGCGCCCGCCGGGGGCGCCGTTCGGAACCTTCGCTGGGCGAGCTCGTAGCCCCGCCACCGCACGATCAGCCGGTACTCCGCGTTCGGTCGCAGTCCTCGGACGATGATGCGGTGGATCTCCGCCGGTCGCGGGTCGCGGGCCGAGCAGACGACTCGACCGGTCTCGTCCAGGATGAGTGCCTCCGTGATCACCGGGCGCAGCGTTCGGTACCAGATCACGCACCCGTCCGGCCGCGGGCAGTACACGAGCGGACCGCACACCACCGAGCCCTCCAGCACTCGGACCGCGTCGCCCTCTCGCGTCACCTGCACCGGGAGGTAGAACACCGGGCGGCCCTGGATCACCACCTTTAGCCACAGGGTCTGCACCCGGCGCTCGGTCCGCGACGTGTTGAACGTGTCCTTCGGCGGCACCGTCAGTCGGGCGGTTCCGTGCTCCAGCCGCGCTCGGAACCGCCATACGGGGTACGGAACGTCTCCGGGTGCCGCCGGCCCGTACACGACCTCTCCGGTCAGTGACGGGTCCGGGAATCGGACGACGATCGTGCTTCCCTCCGACGTGAACGAGGGGGGCCAGAACTGCGAGAGTCCGTACGCCCAGCCCGGGGTCGGGGCCGTCAGGAGGGCGAGCGCCAGGGCGGTGAGGGTGGTCCGCAGTGGCACCCCACCCCCTGAGAACTTGTGTTCCTTGTTCGTGAATCTTAGTTCTCGAACTGGGAAAAGCGCATCGGTCCGCGCAGGCGTCGTCGTTGGGTTAACGTTACGATCCTCGGAACGATTGGCGGGCCGGATCGGCGGCTCAGCGCCTCCAAGATACCGTTCCGCTCCAGCACGTCGGCGCGGTCGACGAGGTGCCTCGGTCTCGACGAACCGTAAACCCCCGCGCACCTCACCCCGATCGCTGGGTATGGTGAGCGGGATGAGCGGTGCCGGGCCGGGGATCCTGGCGAACTCCGGGTCCAAGGACGTCGCGTAGACCCCGGACACGAGGACGACCAGCGGCGCCAGGGCGAGGGACCGACGCGCGACGACACCCCGCCGGTCGCATCCGGGCCCTACCACGTACCGATCCTCACCGCCCCCGGCCCCCAGCCGAGAACGGCACCCTCGGCGTCGAGCACCTCCACTCGGAGCTCCTCGCCCGAGCGCAGGAGCACCGTGCGGTCAGGTCACGACCAGCCCGTCGGGCAGGATGCTGAGGCGGCGATGCCGGGTCCGGCACCGGGCCAGGATCGAGCCGATCACCATTATCCCGCGGCCGGATGCTTCGCCCTGGAGAGTAGGTGCTCCGGGGCCGCCTTGACGAGGGCCCGCACGCAGCGCCCTATCGCCATCGGGGCGACGCACGCGGCCTTCGGCATCCTCGGGAGACCCGCCGGGATCACCACCTAGCCCGCCTCCCACCATCCCTCGACCGGTGCCAACGCATCCCCGATCGCGCCGCGAGGGACGCCATCCCCAGGTGAGACGATAGTCGCGCCGCGCGCCGAGCACACCGCCCCACCCATCCGGAGGCCCCGCCGACCCCGCCTAGGCCTCCCTTCACGGTTCCACGGTGGCACCCGTAGGGGACCGCCGGCACCCACCACGGACGTTGCGGAGCCCGCGAGCGATTCCGGGAGGGAACGCACCGGGGAGCGGCGAGACCGCGGACGGTACCGATCGCGGCCGCTCGGACCCGATCACCTCGGGGCGGCACCTAAGTGACGGGTCCCCAGGTTACCCTCGCCGGAAACTGGGGCCGAGGATGGATGGAGCTCACCCCCTCATCCTGCTGGGCCTGCCGGCCGCACTGGCGAGCGCTCCCACAACCACGCGACCCCACGTTCTGACCAGGGTGACGGTCAGCGGTGATGACCTTGAGGCGTGCAGGGACCTGCTCGTGAGCGTCGAGGTGCTCGACGGGCACGACCGCGTGCTCGCGAGCTGCCGGGACGGACAACTCGACTCACTCGGCGACGTTAGGGTCATCGAGAACTCGACCGCGCCATCGACGACTCCATCGTATCGCTGACCGTGCGCTACGGGGCCAGACGCTGCTGACCGAGGAGGCCACCGTGCACACGATCCACAGCCTCGAGGTGCTCCCCGAGCCCGGGAACGAACCGTCGAGCTCGACGTCAGGGGTTCGGTAGCACCTGGGAGTTCCCGGCGCAACGGCTCAGACGCTCCCTCTCACCCTCCACCGCCTTTCAGGCTAGCCTCCCTGAAGCCAGAACAGCCCCGTTGATCAACCGCCGCCCATCCAGCACGATCACGAGAGGAGGGAAAGGATCGCGCCCGGCGGGGAGCGCGCCCGCCGGCTTGGGTGAGCGGTGCGAAGAAACCGAGCCCGCGAAGGGCCGCTGGGCGTGGGCGACCCCGGGAAAAGCCCACAGACTCGGGCCCGTCCGGCGCGCTCTCGCTCCCGGGTGGCTTGTCCTATCCGCTCGGATCGAGTACCGTTGGGCAAAGATCAGAAACAATAGCGTTCACAATTGTATTCAGACTGTTCGATTTTGCCGGCCGGGCGGCGCACCCGGAACCTGATCACCACCTTCCTCCCCGGCGTGGTGGTCCGGTCGCCCGTGGGAGGTCTCAATCCCCGGGGTGCCCGTGTCCGGTCTAGGTCGGCGGGGTGGGCGGGGATGGT
>JBDOKE010000205.1:0-4745 GCA_039833815.1 Methanobacteriota archaeon
GCCAGCTCGGTCAGCCGTTGCGGTCCGGAGGCGAACCCGGCCGTGAGCAGGCCGATGAAGAGAGCGGTGGTCGTGACGATGCGCTCCTCCGAGACGTACCGGTAGACCAGGGCCGCCACGAACGAGCCGGCGAACACGTAGAGACCCCGGGAGACCCCCAGCAGCACGGCCCACGCCAGCTTCTCCGGGGACATCATCGGCCGCTCCTCCCGGCCTCGACCAGGCCCCGCACGGCCGACTCCGGGTCCCTCGCCCGCATCAGGTACGTGCCGACGAGCACCGCGTCGGCCACCCGGGCCAGCCGGCGCACGTCCTCCGGGCCCGAGACGCCGGACTCCGCGACCAAGGGGGCGTCGGTTCTTTCCCTAACCTCTGGGCCCAGCCTCAGCGTGCGGTTCAGGTCCACCTTCAGGGTGCGCAGATCCCGGTTGTTCACCCCGACCAGGTCGGGCCGCGCGTCGCTCAGTAGCCGTAGGTGCTCTCGTCGGTCCAGCTCCAGCAGGACCTCCAGCCCGTGCTCGTGGGCCAGGTCGATGAGCTCGGGGGCGTGGTCGCCCACCGCCTCCGCGATCAGCAGGATCGCGTCCGCCTCGTAGTGCGCGCTCTCCTCCACCTGCACCGGGTCGATGATGAAGTCCTTCCGTAGCACGGGCAGGTCGACCTCCTCCCGAATCAGCGGGACGTACTCGGGCCGCCCGTCGAAGTACCGGGGCTCCGTCAGCACCGAGATGCCGGCCGCCCCGCCCCGCTCGTAGGCCCGAGCGCGCTCGCGCAGGGTCTCCTCGGTCTCCCGGCGAAGGCGCCCCTCGGAGGGGGAGGAGGGTTTTATTTCGGCGATCACGGCGACGCCGTCGCCCTCGACCGCCCGTCTGAGGGACCTGCCTCCGGCCCTGGACTTGAACTTCCGACCCCTGAGCTCGCCCACGCGCTCCCGGACGGTGGTCAGGATCTCGTCGAGCACGCTCACGCTCGGTGCCCCCGCGATGAGGAGATCGGCTTGGACCGAGGGATGAGGTGGCTGCGCCCCGACCGAGCGGGGGGTACCGATTAGTTCGGGCGGTGGGTTAAGCTCGCCCCGCGGGAGTGAGGAGCCGGATGATAGCTGACCGCTCGGGATGATCGGGAGTCCCGGGCCCGACCCGTTCCCTCGCCCGATGATGAACACCCGGTTGGCCTAGCCGGGCGGCGATGGGGACCGTTACGCCAGCTGAAGGGGGCTGGGCCCGTGCAGATCGCCGTGATCGGGAGCGCCAGCGCACCCCGGGACGTGCTCGAGCTGGCGGAGGAGCTGGGTCGGGAGATCGCGCGCCGGGGTCACGTGCTGGTGTGCGGTGGGCGCGGTGGCGTGATGGAGGCGGCGTGTCGGGGGGCGAAGGAGGAGGGAGGACTCACCGTGGGCGTGCTGCCGGGCGAGGAGCATGGGGAGGCGAACCCGTACGTGGACGTTGAGCTGCCGACCGGGCTGGGCGAGGCGAGGAACGCTCTGGTGGTTCGATCAGGGGAGGCGGTGATCGCGGTGGCCGGGGGCTGGGGTACGCTCTCGGAGATCGCGCTGGCGCGGAAGATGGGGCGTCCCGTGATCGGGCTGAGGCCTTCGGGTGGTTGGGCCCGGAGGCTCGCGGAGCGTGGGGAAATCGAGGGGGCTGAGACGCCGAAGGAGGCGGTGGACCTGGCGGAGCGGCTGGCTCAGAGGTAGCCCTCGCTGACCAGCAGCTCGGCGTTGAGCACGGACGCGCCGGCCGCGCCGCGCACCGCGTTGTGGCCCACGCAGACGTACTTCAGCCCGTCCAGGACCGGGTCGCGGCGGATCCGGCCCACGACCACGGACATGCCGTTGCCCGCCTCACGGTCGAACCGGGGCTGCGGCCGGTCCTCCTCCTCGCGGACGATGACGGGCCGCTCGGGCGCCGTCGGCAGGTCCTTCTCCTGCGGGACGCCCTTAAACTCCGCGAGCACCTCGGCCGCCTCCTTCGGGTCGGCCTCCTCGGTCGTCGACACGAAGATGGCCTCCGTGTGTCCGTCGAGCACGGGCACGCGGTGGCAGGAGGCGGAGACGGTGAGATCCGCCGGCTTCACGCGGTCGCCGTCGAGCTCGCCCAGGATCTTCAGCGTCTCGGTCTCCATCTTCTCCTCCTCGCCCTCGATGTACGGGATGAGGTTGTCCAGGATGGCCATCGAGGGGACGCCCGCGTACCCCGCGCCGGAGACGGCCTGCATCGTCGAGACGATGACCTCCTCGATCCCGAACTCGTCCATGAGCGGCTTGAGCGTGAGCACCATCTGGATCGTGGAGCAGTTCGGGTTCGTCACGATGAACCCGTCCCAGCCGCGCTCGTCCCGCTGCACGTCGATCAACTCCAGATGGTCCGGGTTCACCTCCGGGATCACGAGCGGGACGTCCTCCTCCATCCGGTACGCGCTCGCGTTGCTCGCCACGGCGAAGCCGGCCTCGGCGAACCGGGGCTCCACCTCCCTGGCCACGTCCGACGGCAGGGCGGAGAAGACCAGGTCCACGTCCGCCTCGCGCTCCACCTCCGCTGGGTCCGTCTCCAGCACGGTCATCTCCGCGACGTCCTCTGGCAGCGGCTCGCTCAGGTACCACTTCGAGGCCTCCGCGTAGGGTTTACCCGCGGATCGGGGGGAGGCGGTCAGCGCCTCCAGCTCGAACCAGGGGTGGTCGACGAGCAGGCTCACGAACCGCTGACCCACGATCCCGGTCGCTCCAAGCACGCCCACGCGTACCTTCGGCATCCCGGCGCCCCCGATACCCGAGCCCGGAGAGCCGTTAAAAAGGCCGTGGGAGCGCGACCCGGGCGATGACCGTCCGCGCCCTCTCCCGAGCCGCCGCGATGAGGAGAACTTCCGGGGGCGAGCCCGTCAGAACGGCCCCGCCTCCGGCTCCGGCACGGGCAGTACGGACTCCTCCAGCACCGCGTCGCGACGGTGCGCCAGCAGGAGCCGCTCCCCGCTCGAGGCCTCCCCAACCTCCGTGCCGCCCACCACGTCGTCGAACGCCGGCAGGACCAGACCGGGCAGCCGCCCCTCCAGCTCTCCCCGGGTGAGCCTACCCAGATCGAGCTCGAGCTCCAGGAACACCTTCACCGTGACCCCGGGGACGGCCTCGGAGACCGGATGCTCGTGCCCGAACACGACCATCCTGGCCCTCTCCAGCAGGTCCGGATCCGGCTCCGCGTGCCCGTGGCAGAAGTAGACGCCCTCGATCAGCGTCCCCCGCGTCCCGACCACGCGAACGTCCTCCAGACCCCTCAACAGGTCCTCCACGCGGCCATCGTGATTCCCTTTCACCACCACGACCTCATCCACCACCTCCAGCGCCGCTTCCACCAGCCGGGGCACGCCTCGGAGCTCCAGGCCGCTGGACCGGGGCACGTTGTGCTTCAGATCCCCCACGATCACAAGCACCTCGGGATCCAGCGACTCCAGCCGGTCCCGCAGCTTCCCGATCCGGTCGTCCGTCCGGTCGACGACCCGGATCCCGCGGCGGCGCAGCTCGATCTCCACACCGACGTGCACGTCGGCCAGGGCGGCCACGCGCCCGATCCTCACCAGCTCGCCGTACACGTCCACGGTCACTCACCCCGGGCGCGCCGCTCCAGGAGGACGATCCCAACCGCTCCGAGCGCCACGGGAACCAGGGTCGCGTACACCCGGTCCAGCAGTAGGGCGGCGACCACCCGGGAGGGATCGATTCCAAGCGTCGCCAACGCCCCGGCGGTGATCCCCTCAATGATGCCCAGACCGGCCGGGGAGACGGACAGGACCGCGGACCCGCGGACCGCGATCGACATGATCACGGGCACCAGCGCCGGCGCGGTGGGCCAGACCGCCCAGGTGACGCAGCAGAGCCGCAGGATCCGCGCCATCCAGCCCGCGGTGTAGTGGGCCAGGGCCACCCAGGCCCCTCGGGACCGGAAGACCAGGACGGTGGACTCCGCGAACGCGTCGACGTCCTCCACTGGGTGACCGAGCCGACGCAGGAGGGACTCCGCCGCCCCGTGCACCGAGCCGTAGACCTCTCGACACGCCCGCTCGGACCGCATCAGGGACCACAGGCCGACGCCCGCGATCAGGCCGGCGGTGTTCACCGCCATCAGCGCGGTCGGAACGCGGGTGCTCGACAGCGCCAGCGCCGTGGCCGAGAGCACGACGAGCAGGTACCCCAGGTTGCCCAGAACGAGGTCCGCGAGCACCGTGGACACGACGACCCTCAGGGGCCACCCGAGCCGGGCCGCGTAGTAGATCCGGACCGCGTCTCCCAGGATCCGCCCCGCCGAGAGCAGGTTGTTCACCATCAGCTTCACGGTGTATAGGGTGAAGAGCCAGCGGCGGGAGGGGTGCTCGCCGAGGAGGGAGAAGGTGACCCTCCACCCGTTCACGCAGGCTAGGAACCAGAGGGCCTCGCAGAGGCCCGCCGCGGCCATCCACAACGGGTCCGCGTCGAGGAGCGCCCGGAGGACGCGGTTGACGTCCGTGAGGTAGGTTAGGGTGAGGTACAGCGAGAGGGCGCCTACACCGGCCCCGATCAGCGTTCTCACCGCGGTGGACCGGTCCAACGGCGCGTCCCCGTTATCGTTAGTGAACTCGTAACGATTCGAGGTGGTGCCCCGGCCGGGATTTGAACCCGGGTCGCGGGATGTCTCCGGCCCGGACGGGCCTCGAAAGTCCCGCATGATATCGGCGGGCCCGCGGTCACCCGCGGGCCCTTGACCGGGCTACACCGCCGG